>USHF01000005.1 GCA_900554465.1 uncultured Collinsella sp. | reverse complement strand
ATCTACACGTAAGGAGTCGTCGGCAGCGTCAGATGTGTATAAGAGACAGAGCCCACACTCACTTTCTCTTTCAGCCCTAGTCATCGCGCAAAGCCCCTTCGGCAGCACACGGTGCAGCCAAGTCACCGCAGGCCGGGGCGGGAGGGGCCGAGTTTCCTCCTGAGCGACTCTGCTTGCAGCCGGAGCGAAGAGGGAAACTCGGCCCCCTCCGCCCCGGCCGGCCAGCTCAACCTACACCATGTGCTGCGGCAGGTCCTGCAGGGCGATGACGTCCATGCCCATGTCGTTGGCGCTGCCGTGACCCTGCTGGTCCTCACGCACCGCCTCGATGGCGCTCACGTACGTGTTAGCGGCAGACATCGCGGTCACGCAGGTCACGCCGCGACGCACGGCCTCGGTACGCAACAGATAACCGTCGCCGCGCGAGCCCGGGCCGTACGGCGTATTGATGATCACCGCGATCTTGCCATCGGCGATGAGGTCGCCGATGTTGGGGCGCTCGGCGTCGTGCGGGCCGCTGATTTTTTCCACGACCTCGCATGTCACGTTACCTCCGCGCAGCACGCGCGCCGTACCCTCGGTAGAGCAGATGTCAAAGCCCAGGTAGCGCAGGATGCGGGCGACCGAAAGGATGTGACGCTTGTCGCGGTCGCACACGCTAATGAACACCTTGCCGCAACTCGGATCGGGCAGCTTGTAGTCGATCGCCAGCTGCGTCTTGGCGTATGCCTCGGGATAGCTCTTGGCGATACCCATGACCTCGCCCGTCGACTTCATCTCGGGCCCCAGGATAACGTCGGCTCCCGGGAAACGACCCCAGGGCATGACGGCTTCCTTCATGCAGAACCAGTCCAGCTGGCGCTCATCGCTCGGCAGGCCCAGGCTCGCGATGGAATCGCCCGCCATGATACGCGCCGCACACTTGGCCAGCGGCACGCCAGTGGCCTTGGAGATGAACGGCACGGTACGGCTGGCACGCGGGTTGGCCTCGATCACGTAGACGGTCTCGCCCTTGATGGCATACTGCACGTTGACCAGGCCGCGGACTCCCAGTGCCATGGCGATACGGCGCGTGGTCTCGCGGAGCTTCGCCTGCAGGCTCTCGCTAAAGCTGAACGGCGGAATGCAGGTCGCAGAGTCGCCGGAGTGGATACCTGCCTCCTCGATATGCTCCAAGATACCGCCGATATAGACCTCCTCGCCGTCGCACAGGGCGTCGACATCGGACTCGATTGCACCCTCCAGGAAGCGATCAAGATACACCGGGTAGTCGGGGCTAATGCGCGCAGCCTCGGCCATGTAATCGCGCAGATGCTCGGCATCGTAGGCGATCATCATGCCGCGGCCGCCCAACACATAGCTCGGACGCACCAGCAGCGGGTAGCCAATATGTGCGGCAACGGCCTCGGCCTCCTCAAACGAAGTGGCCTGACCCGCCGGCGGGTACATAATGCCCAGTTTGTCGAGCAGGGCGGCAAAACGCTCGCGATCCTCGGCAAAATCGATGGCGTCGGGCTTGGTACCCATAATGTTCACGCCGCTCTCCTCGAGCATGCGTGCCAGCTTAAGTGGGGTCTGGCCGCCGAGCGTCACCACGACGCCGTCGGGGCGCTCAACGTCGATAACGTCCATGACGTCCTCGTAGGTGAGCGGCTCAAAGTACAGGCGGTCGGACGTGTCGTAGTCGGTCGAGACGGTCTCGGGATTGCAGTTGACCATGATGGTCTCAAAGCCGCGGGCCGCCAGCGCGTAGCTCGCGTGCACGCAGCAGTAGTCGAACTCGATACCCTGGCCGATACGGTTGGGGCCGGCGCCCAGGATCATCGCCTTGGGCTTGCTTGCCGGCGTGGTCTCGTCGGGGGCAACGCACTTCTTGGCGACCGGGCTCGTGCGGTAGATGTTCTCGTAGGTCTTATAGTGGTATTCCGTGGCACTCGAGAACTCGGCGGCGCAGGTGTCGACCGTCTTCATGCTGGGGACCACGCCCAGACCCTTACGGTAGGCGCGAACAAAGCGCTCGTCCGAGCCGGTCAGCGCGGCAATCTCGGCATCGCTCGTGCCATACTGCTTAAGCAGGCGCATCGCGTCGGCGTCAATGTCCTCCACGCGCAGGCCGCGAATGCTCTCCTGGACCTGCACCATATCGTTGATGCGGTTGAGATACCACGGATCGATACCGCAAACGGCATGGATGCGCGCAACATCCCAGCCACGACGCAGGGCCTCGACTACAAAGAAGATGCGGTGTTCAGTCGGGGTGCCCACGGCCTGGGCGAGCTCATCGTCGCTCAGCTTATCGGCACCCTCCTTGCCGCCGGCGCAAATGCCCTGGTGTCCATCCTCCAGAGAGCGCATGGCCTTGCCAAAAGCCTCCTCAAAGGTGCGACCAATCGCCATGATCTCGCCCACGGCCTTCATGCGCGTGGTGAGCGTGGGGTCGGTACCCTTGAACTTCTCGAAGGCAAAGCGCGGCACCTTGACCACGCAGTAGTCGATCGTGGGCTCAAAGCAGGCGGGCGTGGCTTTGGTAATGTCGTTGACGATCTCGTCGAGCGTATAGCCCACGGCCAGGCGGGCGGCGGCCTTGGCGATGGGGAAACCCGTGGCCTTGGAGGCCAGCGCGGACGAACGGCTCACACGCGGGTTCATTTCGATGACGATCAGGCGGCCGGTCTGGGGGTTCACGGCAAACTGCACGTTAGAGCCGCCGGTCTCGACGCCGATCTTCTCCAAAATGGCGAGCGAGGCGACACGCATGCGCTGATACTCAAGGTCGGAGAGCGTCTGTGCCGGCGCCACGGTGATGGAGTCGCCGGTATGCACGCCCATGGGGTCGAGGTTCTCGATGGAGCACACGATGATGCCGTTGCCGGCGTGGTCACGCATGACCTCCATCTCGTACTCTTTCCAGCCCTCGATGGACTCCTCGACCAGCACCTCGTGGGCAGGCGAGAGTTCAAGGCCCTGGCTCACGATGGAGACGAGCTCCTCGTGGGTATGCGCGATGCCACCGCCGGCGCCGCCGAGGGTAAAGCTCGGACGCAGCACACAGGGGTATCCCACGCGCTCGGCGATGGCCTCGGCGTCTGTCACGCTGTAGGCATAGCCCGAGCGCGCGACCTCCAGGCCAATCTCGGCCATGGCCTCGTTAAAGAGCTTGCGGTCCTCGCCGCGCTCGATGGCGGCAAGGTCACAGCCGATCATCTCGACGCCGTACTTGTTGAGCATGCCGTCCTTCGCCAGCTCGACAGCGGCATTCAGACCGGTCTGGCCGCCCAGCGTGGGCAGCAGCGCGTCCGGGCGCTCCTTCTTGATCACGCGCTCGATAAATTCGGCGGTGATGGGCTCGACATAGGTGCGGTCGGCAAGGCCCGGGTCGGTCATGATGGTCGCCGGGTTGGAGTTGACCAGGATGACCTCAAAGCCATCCTCCTTGAGCACCTTGCAGGCCTGGGCGCCGGAGTAATCGAACTCGCAGGCCTGGCCAATGACGATGGGGCCCGAGCCAATGACGAGGATACGCTTGATGTCGGTACGTTTAGGCATGTTAGTTCTCCTCGGTCTCGGTCGCGGCGGAACCATTGTCAGCGAAATTCCAGCCAGCTAGGCGGTCCTTCGCGGTGTCGATGTCCAGGTAGTTCTCCTCGCCGTCCATGAGTCGCATAAAGGCGGTAAAGAGATAGTGGGCATCGGTGGGGCCGGGCGAGGCCTCGGGATGATACTGGACCGAGAAGCACGGCGCGTCGAGCAGCTGGATGCCCTCGGCGGTGCCGTCATTGAGATTCACGTGCGTCAGGCGAATGCGGCCGAAACGCTCGTTCATCACGACCGGCGCGATACCGCGGCGTACCCAGATGCGCAGATCGCCATCGGCCGCGTGCTCGGTCTCGCCGCCCGAAAGCTCGGGGACGAGCTTGCCCAAGCTGGGAAACAGCAGTCCGAAGCCGTGGTTTTGCGCGGTAATCTCCACGCGGCGGCTGACTAGATTCATAACCGGCTGGTTGCCGCCACGGTGACCGAATTTGAGCTTTTCCATCTGGGCGCCGCACGCCAAGCTGATCATCTGATGACCGAGGCAGATGCCAAAGACCGGCACCTTGCCGATCAGCTGCTGTACCTGCTCGTAGGTCTCCACCACGGCATCGGGGTCGCCGGGGCCGTTGGACAAAAAGACGCCATCGGGATTCATGTCGAGCACCTGACGCGCGGGCGTATCCCACGGCACGACGGTGAGGTTGCAGCCGGCACGGACCAGGCCCTCCAGGATGCCGCGCTTGACGCCGCAGTCGTACGCGACCACGTTGTGGCGGGCGGGGACAGCAGGAGTCAGCGCAAAATTATGCTCGGCGGGCAGGTCGCTCGCAGCAAAGATATGGGGCTCAGGGCAGCTCACGGTCTTGACCAGGTTCTCACCGACCAGCGTGGGCGCGGCGGACAGGCGCTCGGCAAGCTCGGCGACGTCAAAGACCTCCGTCGAGATAATGCCCATCTTGGAGCCGTTGTCGCGCAGGTGACGCACAAGAGCACGAGTGTCGACACCCTCGATAGCGACGATGCCGTGAGCGCGCAGGTACGCCGGTACGCTGACGGCCGAGCGCCAGTTAGAAGGCGTGGCGCACATGTCATGGACGACCATGCCGCGCATAGCGGGCGCGCTCGCGGGACGAGCGGTATCGCCGGGGAAGGCCGACTGGACGTCTGCCTCGTCAATGCCGTAGTTACCAATCTGCGGATAGGTCATGGTTACGATTTGGCCGGCATAGCTCGGGTCGGTCATGACCTCAAAGTAGCCCTCGAGCGACGTGTTAAAGCAGACCTCGCCGGTTGCGGTGCCCTCGGCACCACATGCACGGCCATAAAAAATGGTCCCATCCTCAAGATACAGGATGCAGGGACCACAGGTGCCCTTGCTGGTTTTAGCCAGCATACGCTGGCACAGCTCGCTGGGCGCGACGGTGCGGGCGACAGCGCCCGCAATATGGTTGTTCGCCATAGTTCTCCTTCCCGGTCTCACGGGACCGGCTTAAAGGTGTGCAGTTAGGCCTTGCGGTATTCTAACCGCAAGCATCGTCTATGGCATTAATTACATAGAATTGTTTACAAAATGATAATTATGACTTCCTATGCATAATGATTTTTCTGGGACGGGATAAAAAATCATCCCGCGTGGGCTTGTGACTCACGCGGGATGGCATCGTTCTATATGGCTGCGGGCTACTTTTGCTTGTCCTGCTCCAGCAGCTCGGACGGCGTGCGATCGGGCTTTCCGCCGCGGAAAATCTCGCGGCCATGCAGACGATGCTCCAGGTCACGTTCGGCCTTTTCCTCGTCAATCTTGGTCTGGCTCACCACCGGGTCCTCGATCAGCGATGAAACCGAGTTCACCTGTTTTTGAATGCGCTCGGCAATGGTGTCGTCCATGCTTACGATGCGCATCTTCCAGTCGATACTCGTGGCGTTGGACGAACTCTTGGTCCAGACGAACGTCAGGATGGCGCTTTGGTGCCCCCGGGCGGGAAACATGCCAAAGAAGGAATCGTGCTGGATTCTGCTGTCCTCGTTGATATAGGCGTGAACGTTATACACCACGCGGTCGATCTTGTCGTTGAGCAAGGCGTTGGTTGCGAGCGCCGCCGCCTGAATCTGACCGTTGGACAGCAGCTCGAGTTCATTGGCAGAAGACGTATCCAGCACTGTCACCTCAACCGTGCCCGCGCGCTCATCGGCCTCGTCGACGGTAAAATCGAGCGGGAACTGCGTAAAGCCATTACCCCATTCGAGTCCACCCTTGAGCGCGGTCGAGACGGTATCTACCGAAACGCTCTCGGAGAGGTTCGCGGTATTCAGGCGTCGCATCACGCCGTAGCCAATCTGCATGCCCACAATCAGCACCAAGATGCCGATAACCACGGCCATGGCAGTCTTCGTAATGGTGTGGCTCACCTGCGAACCCGAAGGGTCGTCCTCGGACAGCGGGTCGATATGTTTTGCCTGGCTCGCGCGGTCCTCGCTGCGCAGCCGCGCCAGCGTCGCCTTGTCACCGCGCTTGACGGCAGCCTCTTTCTCGCGCATGCGCTCGGTACGCTTTTTGGCGAGCGTAGGATCCAAGACGCCGGATGCATCGATTTCGGAGAATAACTCCGTCACTTCTTCCGGAGTCAAAGGGTTCTTATCAGCCATGATCTTCCTGTCATATCAATCAGTCGAGCTCGTGCGCACGCGCACCTTCGAACTGCATTCGATAGTAACGGGCATAGGTGCCGCCGCGGGCGAGAAGCTCCTCGTGCGTGCCACGTTCCACAACGCGACCATGCTCAACGGTCGCAATCTCGTCAGCATGCTTAATAGTCGAGAGACGATGGGCGATGATGATCGTGGTACGGCCGCGTGCCAGCTCTTCGAGCGACTCCTGCACCGCCTCCTCGCTCTCGTTATCCAGGGCACTCGTCGCCTCATCCAAAATAAGAATCTTGGGATTCTTGAGAAACACGCGCGCAATGGCAACGCGCTGCTTTTGACCGCCCGAAAGGCGGCTGCCGCGCTCACCCACCACGGTGTCGTAGCCCTGCGGAAGCGATTCGATAAAGGTATCGATATTGGCGCGGCGGGCCGCCTCGGCAATCTCTTCTGCCGTGGCGCCCGGCTTGCCGTAGGCGATGTTCTCGCCGATCGTCCCGTCGAACAGGTACACATCTTGCTGCACTAGGCCGATGGCGCGGCGCAGACTATGCTGCGTCACGTCGCGCACATCCTGGCCGTCGATGCTAATGGAGCCGGCGGCAACATCGTAAAAGCGCGGCAACAGCGAACAAGTCGTCGATTTGCCGCCGCCCGAGGGACCAACCAAAGCGATGGTCTGACCGGGCATGATAGACAGGTCCATATGGTCGATAACAGGGCGTCCGTCGGCGCCGCCCTCGCCCAACTCAACATCCTCGTAGCTAAAGCACACGTTGCGGTACTCCACGGCACCAGCCGTCACCTGCAGATCCGCAGCTCCCGGCTTATCCTGAATATCGGGGACAGTCGAGAGCACCTCATCCATGCGCTTAAAGCCGGCGATGGCTTTCTGATACGTCTCGGCCGAATTGACGAGCGTCTCGAGCGGCGTGCAGAACAGCGAAATGTAGAGTGCGAAGGTTGCCATATCGACCGCCTGCAGCTGACCCTGGGCAACGAGCCAACCGCCCAGCAGCACCACGATCACATAGAGCACACCCGAGAGCAGGCCATATGTTGCGGTGTAGACGCCCATGGCGTGATACATGTTCTCCTTGGACGAAAGGTAGCGATCGTTCGAGGCTCGAAACTTAGAGCGCTCGGTCTGCTCGTTGGCAAAGCTCTTGACCACACGCATGCCCGCCAGCGAATCCTGCAGCTGTGCGTTGATGCCGCTAATCTTTTTGCGGTTATCGCTAAAGACCTCGCGCATGCGCATATTCTGCCAAAACATAATGACTGCGAACACCGCCGTCACCACAGCCATGGCGAGTGCGAGCACCGGCGCGATGGTAAACAGAATCACAAACGAGCCGATAATCTCGATGCCGCAAATAATGATCCATTCGGGCACGTGGTGCGCTGCCTCGCAGATATCGAACAGGTCATTGACCACGCGGCTCATCATGTCGCCCGAGCTGTTGCGATCAAAGTATGCAAAGCTAAACCGTTCGTACTGATCGAACAGGTCCTCACGCATCTTGGACTCCATGCGCGCACCCATCACGTGGCCCCAATAGCTCACAAAGTAGCGGCAGGCGCAGCGGATGGCATACATCAGCACCAGTCCCACCGCGATCATACCGAGCGTCTGCATAATGGCAGCCTGGCCCTGGGTAAACAACCCTCCGGTCAGATTGCGCAGGATAATGGGGAACGCCAGGTCAATGGCGGCAAGTACCAGGGCGCAAACAGTATCAGCAGCAAAAAGCCCCATCTGGGGCTCGTAATAAGACAGAAAACGCTTCAGCATGTGGTCCTCTAGAAATAGGAAGAACGGAAAAATCGGTTGACCAAGCGAACCGAAAGAAAAACCCACGACAGATATAACGCCAATGTTCTGACAGCGTCAGCGAAAACGTCCCTAAGCGAGCAAGGTGCCTTGAAAGAGGAGCGACGCGTACTTCGGTACGCGATCGACGATTGAAAGGCAGATTGCCGCTTAGGGGCGTTTACAGCGTCGACTCGTTACACGGTTTGGTAAAACCGCGTAACCTAGAGCTCCGCTCCGCCCAAACGATGAGCAATGCTGTCGCAGGCAAGTGCACCCACGACGGTCTTGGCATCCTCGATCTTGCCGTCGAGTACGGCGTCGATCAGCTCGTGCAGCGGTACCAGGTCGACGTTGACAAACTCGTCATCGTCGGGATCGGGCGCATCAAACTCGAGCTTGGTAGCCAGGTAGATGTGAATGATCTCGTCGCAAAAACCGCAGGTCGTGACAATCGACGTCAAAAAGCGGATGCGGCCGGCCTTAAAGCCCGTCTCCTCGTGCAGCTCGCGCTTGGCGCAATCGAGCGGGTCCTCGCCCGGATCGAGCTTGCCGGCGGGAATCTCGACCGTCACGCGGTCGATGGCGGTGCGGTACTGACGCACCAGCACGATCTTGCCGCTCTCGGTCAGTGCCACAACGGCCGCCGCACCCGGATGGCGAACGATATCGCGGGCGCTGCGGTGACCGTTGGGCAGCTCAACCTCAAGACGGTGGACGTCGAGGATCTTGCCCTTCCAGGCGCACTCCTCCGAAAGAATCTTCTCGTGCAGCTCGGCATCGTGCGGGTCGTCGTCACCCAGCACCAGTGCCGGCTCGTCAGCGACCTCGCCACCAGGCTCGCCCTCGGCGTGCCCATACATGCGGCTGTCCTCTTCGACGATCTGCGCGTCCACGAGCTCTTCGTTCTTCTCGTCCATCCGTCTCATTCCTCTCGGATTTTAGGCATCCCAGGCGTCGCGGCCGCGCAGCGCGCGCAGGCCGATGTCGTGACGCAGGGTCTTGCCCTCAAAATCAATCTTCTCGCAGGCCTCGTAGGCAAGGTTGCGAGCGTTCTCGAACGTGTCGCCCAGAGCGGTCACGGCAAGCACGCGGCCACCATTGGTCACGAGCTGGCCGTCCACCACGGCAGTGCCCGCGTGGTACACGGTCACGTTCTCCATGGCCTCGGCATCGGCGATACCGGTGATGACCTTGCCCTTCTCGTAGCTGCCGGGATAGCCCGCGCTCGTCAGGACAACGGCCACGGCCCACTCGTCACGCCAGTCGAGCTCAATCTGGTCGAGCTCGCAGTTGGCACAAGCCAGCATGACCTCGACCAGGTCGTTCTTAAGGCGCGGCAGCACGACCTGCGTCTCGGGGTCGCCAAAGCGGGCATTGAACTCCAGCACCTTGGGGCCGGCAGGCGTGAGCATAAAGCCGCCGTACAGGCAGCCGCGGTAGTCGATACCCTCGGCAGCGAGCTCGGCCACGGTCTGCTCCATGACCTTCACCATGGTGGCGTGCTCCTCGTCAGTCACGATGGGCACCGGGCTGTAGACACCCATGCCGCCGGTGTTGGGGCCCTTGTCGCCCTCGAGCGCGCGCTTGTGGTCCTGCGAGGTGGCCATGGGGCGCACGGTCTTGCCGTCGGTAAAGGCCAGCAGCGAGCACTCGGGGCCGGTCAGCATCTCCTCGATAACCACGGTGTTGCCGGCATCGCCAAAGGTGCCGCCAAAGCACTCGCGTACGGCTTCCTCGGCCTGCTCAAGTTCGGTCGCCACGATAACGCCCTTGCCCGCGGCAAGGCCGTCGGCCTTGACGACCAGCGGGGCGCCCTGCTCTCGCACGTAGGCGAGAGCCGAAGCCTCGTCGGTAAACGAACCATAGGCTGCCGTCGGAATGCCCGCACGCTCCATGAGCTGCTTGGAGAACAGCTTAGAGCCCTCCATCTGGGCGCCCTCGGCACCCGGGCCAAAGCAGGGAATACCCACCGCGCGCACGGCGTCGGCCACGCCCGCCACGAGCGGAGCCTCGGGGCCAATTACCACGAGTCCGCATCCGTGGCTCTGCGCAAACGCCGCCACGGCCGCAGGATCGCAGTCGTCGAGAACAACGTTCTCGCCGCAGCTCGCGGTGCCGCCGTTGCCCGGCGCGATGTAGAGCTTGCCGGCGCGCGGTGATGCTGCGAGCTTAGCTGCCAAAGCATGCTCACGGCCGCCGCTGCCCAACAACAGGATGTCGATGGTTTGAGTGTCCGCCTTCAAGGGTGCCTCCTCTATGGATGAATGGCCCGCTCCGCGCGAGCCCTTTGCAAGCAAATATACCCCTCGGCCGCCCGCTTGGGCTGCAAAGGGGTATATCGCAATAACCAAATAGTCCCGATTACTTCCAGAATCGGTTGATGATCTGCTCGCGACCGGCGCCGACGCCAATGAACGTCACGCGGGTGTGTGCCAGATCCTCGATAAACGCCACGTAGTCCTGAGCCTCCTGCGGCAGCTCATCAAAGCTGCGGCAACCGGTGATGTCGCACTTCCAGCCGGGGAGCTCCTCGTAGATGGGCTTGGCATGCTCAAAGCGCACCTGATGCTCGGGCACGCTGGTGTAGCGCTCGCCATCGACGTCGTAGGCCACGCACACCTTGATGGTGTCGAAGGCCGAAAGCACGTCGAGCTTAGTCAGGGCGATATCGGTGAGGCCGTTGACGCGTGAGGCGTAGTTGGCGATGGGGCCGTCGAACCAGCCGCAGCGACGACGGCGACCGGTGGTCACACCGTACTCATAGCCCTCCTCGGTCAGCGTGTGACCGGCCTCGGACTCATAGGAAAGCTCGGTGGGCATGGGGCCCGAACCGACGCGGGTGATATAGGCCTTCATGACGCCCAGCACGCGGTCGACGTTCTTCATGCCCACGCCGGAGCCGGTGATGGCGCCGCCGGCGGTGCAGTTGGAAGACGTCACGTACGGATAGGTGCCGTGGTCGATGTCGAGCAACGTCGCCTGGGCGCCCTCAAACAGCAGGTCCTTGCCCTCATCGATCATGTTGTTGAGCAGCAGGCTCGTCTCGGTGATGTAGGGACGCAGGCGCTCGGCCATGGGCAGGTACTCGTCGCAAATCTGGTCCACGGTGTAGGTGGGCAGGTTGTAGATGAGCTCAAGCTCGGGGTTCACGCGGGCGAGAGCGGTCTCAAGCTTGTCGCGGAACAGCGCCTCGTCCAGCATATCCTGCATGCGCAGGCCAATGCGGGCCATCTTGTCCTGATAGCACGGACCGATACCGCGCTTGGTGGTACCGATGTTCTTCTTGCCGAGCTTCTGCTCAAAGGCGCCATCCAGGTCGATGTGGTACGGCATGATGACATGCGCGTTGCCGCTAATCTTGAGGTTCTTGGTGGTGATGCCGTCGGCCTCAAACATGTCGATCTCCTCAAGGACAACCTTGGGGTTGACGATGCAGCCGTTACCGATCACCGACACATGGTCGGAATACATGATGCCGGAGGGCACCTGGTGCAGGCCGTACTTCTTGCCGTTGACGACGATGGTGTGGCCGGCGTTGTTGCCGCCCGAGTAGCGCACGACGGCATCGAAGTCGCCGGCGACCAGGTCGCAGATCTTACCCTTGCCCTCATCGCCCCACTGGGCACCGACCAAAACGGTTGACGGCATGTTTACTCCTTACATTCATGGACTGTCTACGCGCCACGCCGGCACGCAGAAGCACAAAACATTCCCAGTATACCCGTGCAACGGGCGCCTGTCCTACTCCTCGGCATGTGCCCCATCAAGCTCATAGAACTTGGTGGATGCCGGCAGGAACATCAGGTCGACGTCGCCGATCGGGCCCGAACGGTTCTTGGCCACGACGATACGCGTAACGCCCTCGTCGGGTCGATCGTCGCGCGAGGCTTCGGCCTCGTCGGCGGAGCGGTCCAAGAACATAACGATATCGGCGTCCTGCTCGATGGAGCCCGATTCACGAAGGTCGGAAAGCTGCGGGCGCTTGCCGGTACGGGATTCGACCTGACGCGAGAGCTGCGACAGCGCGATGAGCGGGATCTTGAGTTCCTTGGCCATGATCTTCAGACCACGCGACATCTCGGAGACCTCGACGGTACGGCTCTCGGAGCGGCGTCCCGGCGGAGGACTCACCAGCTGCAGGTAGTCCAGGATGATGATGGCCTTCTCCTTGTTGTGGAGCATGCGGCGGCTCTTGGCGCGAATCTCGGTCACTGTGGTGCCGGGCGTATCGTCAATCAGAATATCGAGCTTGGACAAGGTCTGCGTGGCCTCGTTGATATTGGCCCACTGCTCGGGGCTAATGCGGCCCATGCGGAAGTCACTGATCGAAATCATGGCGTAGGCGCAAATCAGACGCTGGGCAATTTCCTTGCCCGACATCTCCAGCGAGAAGAAGCCGACGGTATAACCGGCCGCGGCAGCGTTGAGCGCCAGATTCAGGGCGAACGACGTCTTACCCACAGCAGGGCGGGCGCCGATGATGATGAGCTGGCCCTCGCGAAAACCCATGAGCATGCGGTCGAGCGACGGGAAGCCCGTGGGCACGCCCGCAGCCTGGCCGCCTGCCTGGCACACTTCCTCGGCCTCGTTATAGGCCTCGACCATAAACTCGGTCAGCGTCTTGTAGCTCGACTTGACCTCGCGCGCCGTGACCTTGAGCAACTTGCTCTCGGCCAGCTCCACGACCTCTTTGGTATCGGTGGGAGCGTTATAGGCCAGCGCGTTGATCTCGTTGGTGGCGCCGATCAGCTCACGCAGCATCGAATCGCGGCGAACGATAGCGGCATGGTGCTGCCAGTTGACGAGCGACAGGGTCTGACCCATCAACTCCAAAATGTAGGCCTCGCCGCCCACGGCATCAAGCTTGTTGATGCTTCGCAGGTAATCGATCAGCGAGATGGAGTCGATGGGAATGCGGCTGTTGTACATATCGACCATCGCGGTATAGATGGTCTTATGAATGGGCCGGTAGAAGTCATCGGGCTGCAGCTCGACCTGGGCCTCTTCGACCACCTCGGGCGATAGCAGCATAGCGGCCAGTACATTGGCCTCTGCATCTTGGTTTTGGGGAAGACCCAACTTGGAGCCGCGGTCCTCAACCGTCAGCCCGGTCTCCCTATCGTCATATGCCATGAGCATCCTCATTCATATCGCTTGCGAGCATCCATAGTATCAGCCACGGCTATAAATCGAGCCGCGCCTTGGCAATCATCGCCGAACCAAACGGATAAACGGTCCTATGCACGGGACCGCATCTCAATGACTGCTATGAACTCACCCAGCGCAAAAACAAAAGGGCGCCCTGGTCTCCCAGAGCGCCCTTCTTAGAACAAGATTGTTGCGTTGCAGCAAATGCTACTCGGCAGCAGCCTCGGTCTCGACCTCGGCGGTCTCGGCCTCGGCGACCTCAGCGGTCTCCTCAACCTCAGCCTCGGCAGCGAGCTCCTCGGCGGTAACGCCGACGAGAACGACAACCTCGGCCTTGATCTCGCGGTACAGCGAGATAGCGACGGTGTGGGCACCGGCAACCTTGATGGGCTTACCGAGCTCGACGCGCTTGCGGTCGATGTCCATACCGAGCTGATCCTTGATGGCGTCAGCGATCATAGCGGCGGTAACGGAGCCAAAGAGGATGCCCTCGTCGCCAACCTTGACGTCAACGGTGACCTGCTTGCCCTCGAAGGCAGCCTTGGTCTCGTTGGCGGTAGCCAGACGGACGGCCTCGCGCTTGGCGATGTTGTTGCGACGCTCGTCGAGCTGCTTGAGATTGCCCTTGGTGGCGGCAACAGCGAGCTTCTTGGGGAACAGGAAGTTCTCAGCGTAACCCTGAGCAACCTCTACGACGTCACCCTCGCCGCCCTTGCCCTTGATCTCATCGAGAA
Source organism: uncultured Collinsella sp. (assembly GCA_900554465.1). GTDB lineage: Bacteria > Actinomycetota > Coriobacteriia > Coriobacteriales > Coriobacteriaceae > Collinsella. Next base: position 8,767 of record USHF01000005.1, on the reverse strand, counting down.
GAATAACCTTCATGATGCGTCTCCCTTCTTAGCCGCGGTCGCGGTTGCCACGAGAGGAAACCACGGGGACGGTGTACGGCAGGAGAGCCATCTCGCGGGCGCGCTTGATGGCGTTGGCGATGTCATGCTGATGCTGCGTGCAAGCGCCAGTGACGCGACGGGGCTTGATCTTGCCACGGTCGGTCATGTACTTACGGAGAAGCTGAGTGTCCTTATAGTCGATGAACTCAGTGTTCTCCTTGCAGAACTGGCAGTACTTACGACGCGGCTGACGTGCAGAATAATCATTAGCCATGTCAAAATACCTTTCATTTGGCAACTTCGGCGAGCCGAAGCCGCCTCTCACTCAAAATAGGTGAACAACCCTTAGAACGGGATGTCCTCATCGTAGACGTCGACCGCGGGCGGCGTAGCCACCGGTGCGGCAGGACGTGCTGCGGGCGCGGGAGCTGCGGGGGCGTAACCGCCCTGATCGTAGCCACCCTGGCCACCACGGGAGCTCATAAACTCGATTTCATCGACGATGACCTCAAGCTTGCTCCTGCGCTGACCGTCGCGCTCCCAAGAGCTGTAGCGCAGCTTGCCCTCGATCGCGACCTTGTTTCCCTTTGCCAGGAAACGGCTCACGGCCTCGGCGCGGGTGCCAAACATAGTGCAGTCGACAAAGTTGGGATAGTCCTCCCACTCGCCAGTCTGCGCATTGCGGCGACGATCGTTCACGGCGACGCCAAAGGACAGAACCTGAGTTCCGCCGGCGGTGGCGCGCAGCTCGGGATCGCGGGTGAGGTTACCGGTGATGTTCACTCGATTGATGCTCATAACTCACTACTTCCTCTTGGGGCACAAGCCCAGTCCAAAACGACAGTCTTACTCCTGGTCGTCGCGACGGACGATCATGTGGCGGACCACAGCGTCGGTGATGCGCAGGACGCGATCAAGCTCGGCGATCTGGGTAGGATCTGCGTGGAAGTTGATGAGGGTGTAGTCACCATCGGTGAGGTCGTTGATCTCGTAGGCGAGCTTGCGCTTGCCCCACTCGTCAACGGAGTCGACCTTGCCAGCGCCCTCAGCGATCGTGGTATCGATACGCTTCATAACAGCGAGACGAGTCTCGGGGTCGAGCGACGGGTCAACAAAGAACAGCAGTTCATAAGCCTTCATATTGTCACCTCCTCTGGGCAAATGTGGCTTCAGGTCGTGAAGGTGCGCCTGAAGCAGGAAAAGACTTGGTAATAATATCTTTCAACCTCCCAGGCTGCAAGAATAAGCAGCTACAACCTCATGACCTCCACATATGTCCATGCTTACATGGCTCTTCATGCGTATTCCAACCAAATGCTGACCAAGAGCTTGACGGATTCGATAGCAAGATACGCCGCGGCGAGGCAAACCAAATCAAACCGCAGGTCGCCGATTGCAGGGTTGTGGTCGCAAAATGCATACCACCGGTTCGATCGATTGCTTCAAAATTTTAAAATTCGCCGCCACGTCATTCATGAATACCTATTTTGAACAGGTTATCGAGAGGGATCTGGCTGGTCAGGATGCTTTTTTAGTACTTATCTTGCGCATGCCGGATACGGCCGCGGAGCGAGCGGTTTAAAAAATGCCAAGTTTTCTGTTTGCACTTTTCGATTCCTCGTGTATACTGACTTTCGCATTTAACGGAGAGTTGTCCGAGTGGCCGAAGGAGCACGATTGGAAATCGTGTAGGCGTCAAAAGCGTCTCCAGGGTTCAAATCCCTGACTCTCCGCCAGTTAATTCCAAAGCAGGCCTTAGAGCCTGCTTTGTTTTTACCCCACGCGGAGGGGTGGCAGAGTGGTTGAATGCGGCGGTCTCGAAAACCGTTTGGCCTGTATAAGGTCACGAGGGTTCGAATCCCTCCTCCTCCGCCATTTAGATTGAGGAAGCTCCCAGTATTGGGGGCCTTTTTGTTTTGAGTCCCTAACAAGCAAATACGGCGGAGGAGGAGGGATTCGAACCCGCCAGGGCGCGGAGCGTAAAGAAAACGCGCCGCTGGCGCGTTTTTAGCGCAGCGCGGTCGGCGTAAGCCGACCGAATAAATTTTGAGCTCCGCTCAAAATTTGGACATCCCTCCTATTCAGCCACGTCCCCCATTGCTTTCGATTTCACCTTGAATCTCAAACATGTACATCACCCTCCAAAAACGACATTTTTCGGCATCTTTGGAGGCTGATGCACATGTTTGGTACCCATGACCGTTCCCAGTCCCTACCGTTTGCCGAGCAATAGGGTCTCAATCGCCGCCAACCATGTACTATGTACGGGCATTGTTCAAACCCGAGAATCAAAGGACCTCATCTTGCCCGTCGTCGCCGCTATGACTGTTACTTCACACGCCTCGGATGCCATGGTCGCTATCCCATTTTGGCTCGAGATGTTCGCCGTTGTCGCGGCATCGATCTCGGGCGTGCTGGTCGCTCGCGAGCACAAGCTCGACCTGGTGGGCGCGGTCGCGCTCGCGGTGGTCTGCGGTCTGGGCGGCGGTCTTTTGCGCGATATGACGCTCCAGGTCGGCAACGTCTACATCCTCAACCAGCCCATGGCACTACCGCTCTCCATCGCCACAGCCGCCATCATCTATATCTTCCCGGCAATCGTCGATAAGCCCGAAAAACTCATTCCCCTGCTCGACATCATCTCGGTCGGCATCTATGCAGCAACCGGCGCGGACAAGGCGTTGGTGTACGGATTTGCGCCCGCCGTATGTATCATGATGGGCTTCTTTACCGCCGTGGGCGGCGGCATGCTGCGCGACGGCTTTATGGGCGTGGTCCCGGGCATTTTCCAACGCACCAACTTCTATGCCATCGCGGCCATCGCCGGATCGGCAAGCTATGTAGCCCTCGTCATGAGCGGCCTCATGAGCAATGTTGCCGCACTGGTCGTATGCGTTGTGGTGACCATGGGGCTGCGTTGGCTATCACTGCGCTTTGACATTAAAAGCCCTACCGAGGAAGACATCGCGCGCTTTTTGCACCGTAAAAAGTAGGTAGCACAGCACAACCCCTCGAAATGCAACCGAGAGATTCTTTTAGAGCGCCCGCGCGTTGGGTACCCTGTTAGATACCTGTCGAGTATCTAACGAAGGATTCACTATGCCTTGCAACCAAGTACCGTCGATCCGGCGCCACAAAGCGCAGACCCGCATCACCATCCTATTCGCGCTGATTGCGCTCGCGCTCACCGCACTTCCCACGGTGTCGTTCGCCGGCACCGACACCGCGGGAAACGTGCTCGCAACCGAAGTTGACTCAACTCCGTCCGGTATCGAAGGCGACCTGTACTGGGCCGGCCAAAGTCTCAACCTAGACGACGCCTCCATCGGCCGCGATATTATCGCGGCGGGTGAGAACCTGTCGATTCGCGATTGCACCGTAGGCGGCGCCGTTCGTCTGGCGGCACGCACCATCGATATCGCCAAAACCGCAATCGATGGCAGCGTCACGGTGGCCGGCCAGCACGTCGTGCTCAACACCGGCAGCACCGCCAACTGTTTTTACGCGGCAGGCGAAACGGTCGCCCTGCGCGGCTCCGCCAAATCGGCGGCGCTTGCCGGCGACACCGTAACCATCGACGGCACCGTCGATGGCGATGTTGAGGTCTGGGCCGACAAGCTCATCCTGGGTAAAAACGCCCGCATCACCGGCACGGTGAACGCCCACGTCTCACAGGACCCCGAGCGGGCCGAGGGCGCCCAGGTCGGAGCTCTCAAGATCGACCGGACCGAGAACGAGAACACCTCTACGGCCAACGACATTATCGGCGGCATCGTTGCCGCGGCGCTTTCCACCTGCTTTGTCGCCATCCTGCTTGAGCTTGTCTTTCCACGCGCAACCGCCAGCGCTGCCGGCATGCTCCATCAGCGTCCCATGCCGCTGTGGGTAAGTGGTCTTCTGGGCACGGTCGCCGTCGCTCCCGCCGTGCTGCTGCTCATCATCTCGATTGCAGGCCTGTCGCTCGCCGCCGCCCTCATGTGCGGCGTCATCGGCATCGCTTTGGTCTCGGCGGCATTTACGGGCACCGCGGTCGCGCGCATGGTCGGACACAACCAAAACCGCTACGCCATGGCCGCCGTGGGCGGTATCGTCGCGGGCGCACTCACGGCACTTCCTCTTATGGGCAACTTTGTCAGCGGTGTAGCCTTCGTCTTCACGCTCGGCTACGCCATCCAGATCATCTGGCGCAACGCCCACCTCAAGCCGCAGCAGCCGGCTAACACGCCAGGACTCCCCACCGCCTAGCCGCCAACCACCACAAAAGGGCCAGGCACCTTTGTGGTGGCGTAGGCCGCCTCAATCCCCATGCACCAAAAAGGGCGCCGACCATTGCGGTCGACGCCCTTTCTCATTAAAGCTATAAAACCCAGCACTTATTTGTTGACCTGACCGGCGCGGACGGCAGCCTTCTTGCGGTCGGTAGCGTTGAGCAGACGCTTGCGCAGGCGAATGTTCTTGGGAGTAATCTCGACCAGCTCGTCGTCGGCGATGTACTCCAGCGCCTCCTCCAGCGAGAAGGTGCGGGGCGGCACCAGCTGGACGGAGATATCGGAGGTCGAAGAGCGCTGGTTGCCCAGGTTCTTGGTACGGGCAATATTGACGACCATGTCGCCGGCCTTGCTGCGCTCGCCCACGATCATGCCCTCGTAGCACTCAGTGCCCGGCTCAACGAACAGCTGGCCGCGCTCCTGCAGCGTACCCAGAGCGTAGGCGACGGCCTTCTCGGTGGTCATGGAGATCATGGCGCCGTTCTGGCGGTTACCGATCTCGCCGGCATAGGGGCCGTACTCCAGGAAGGTGTGGTAGAACACGCCCTCGCCGTGGGTGACGTTCATGATGCGGTTCTTAAGGCCCATGATGCCGCGCGTCGGGATCTTAAACTCGAGGTGCGTCACGATGCCCGAGGTATCCATGCTCGTCATGATGCCGCCGGAGGTGCCGAAGACCTCAACGACCTTGCCCGAGTACTCGTCCGGGCACTCGACGACGGCCTGCTCGACGGGCTCCATCTTGTTGCCGTTCTCGTCCTTCTTAAACAGAACGCGGGGACGACCGACCTGGAACTCAAAGCCCTCGCGGCGCATGGACTCCATCAGAACGGACAGGTGCAGGATGCCGCGGCCCGAGACCTCGACGCCGCTCTTGTCCTCGAGCTCCTCGATCTTCATGGTCACGTTGTTCTCGGCCTCGTTGAACAGGCGCTCCTTGAGCTGACGGGCGCCCACGATGTCGCCGTCGCGGCCGACGAGCGGGGAGGTCGAAGCCTCAAAGACGATGGACAGGGTCGGCGGGTCGATCTCGATGGGCTCGAGCTCAACGGGGTTCTCGGGGTCGGTGTAAACATCGCCGATATCGGTGCGGTCGATGCCCACGACGGCGGCGATGTCGCCGGCGCCGACTTCCTGGCACTCGGTGCGGCCCAGGTAGTCGAAGGTAAAGAGCTGCTTGACGGTAGCGGTGGCGCTGGAGCCATCGTTCTTGACAACCAGGATCTGATCGCCCTGGTGAATGGCGCCGGAATACACGCGACCGATGCCGATGCGGCCGACAAAGTTGGAGTGGTCGATGGTCACACACTGCATGGCCAGCGGGGCGTTCTCGTCAACCTCGGGGGCGGGCATGTCGTCGATGATCATGTCGAGCAGCGGATACATGTCCATATTGCCGTCCTCGGGGTCATGGCGGGCAAAGCCGTTGACGCCGCTGGCGTAGATAACATGCTCCATGGCAAACTCGAGCTGGTCGTCGGTGGCACCCAGATCGGCCATAAGGTCCAGGCAGTCGTTGTATGCCTTCTCGGGGTTGGCGCCCGGACGGTCGATCTTGTTGATGACGATCATGATCTTGAGGCCGGTGTCGATAGCGTGACGCAGCACGAAGCGAGTCTGGGGCATGGGGCCCTCAAAGGCGTCGACCAGCAGCAGGGCGCCGTCGGCCATACGCAGCACGCGCTCGACCTCGCCGCCAAAGTCGGCGTGGCCCGGGGTGTCGATGACGTTGATCTTGACGTCCTTGTACTCGATAGAGATGTTCTTGGCGAGAATCGTGATGCCGCGCTCGCGCTCCTGGTCGTTAGAGTCCAGGACGCGGTCCTCGACCTGCTGGTTGGCACGGAAGGCGTCCGTGGCACGCAGGAGCTTATCGACCATCGTCGTCTTGCCGTGGTCGACGTGGGCGATGATGGCGATGTTCCTCAGATTGTCTACGCGCATGTAGTTCCCCTATCTTCTATCCATATACAAACGGCACACGTATGCGGCCCGCCCAGCGATACAACGCTCAGCGGGAATATTGAGCCTTTTACCGAAAACTCGTTTATTTTAGCGATTTTAGATGAGAGGGGTTTCCTCACCTGCAGGTTCAGGGTCGCTCCACATAAAACCATCGCCGGCGCCCATGCCCTCATACAGCACATATGCCGAAAAGCCGCTCTCGAGCGTCGTCTCAAAGAAGCTCACGAGCAGAGCGTCGTGATAGCCACCGTCAATCTCGACACAGCCGGTGTAGCCGATGGCATAGCGGGAGATGCGGCCCAGGCCCTCGTCCTTAAGACCCATCTTGTGCTCGGAGATAAAGTTGGTGGCGGCCTCGAGGCACGCCTCTTCGCCGTCCTCGTCGAGCGCCGCCAGATATCGGTTGGAAGCAGCGTCCTCGATCGCCACGACTACACCCGGATTCTCGCCGGCGGCAAGGTCGTCCAAGAACGCGCCAATCAGGTCACACACCATGGCGTCGAGCTCGGCGGAGACGTTACCGGCATCCTGCATATCCTGTGCCATCTCTAGACCTTCCCATCGAATCCGGCGTCGTTACAGTTCTTGTGCCTCGGCAGCGATCTTGGCGGCAGCGTCGCGGGCGCGCGCCATATCCATCGCGCGCTTGTCGAGTACCTTGATCTGGTTGGTCAGCATTACCGCATCGACCACACCCCAGATTACCAAGCCTGTTGAAATCGAAAACCCAAGCGCACCAACTGTACCACGAAGACGAGAACAGATTACCGCGACAAGGGCAGAGATGATAACCATCTTGATATAGGAGCCGCGGCGCTCGCGAAGCGTGCGGCCCTGCGTCACATAGGCGATGCGAGCCGCCTCGGATGCCTCCGAGCGCATCTGGGCTTCACGCGCGATGGCGGCCGCTTCAGCCGATACGCGGGTACCCATCAGCGACCTCTCCGCTCGCGTGCCAGACATTTAGAAATCATCGGGGGAGAGCGTATGGACGAACTCGTCGAACTTCTCGAACTCCTGCTCGTCGTCAACCTCCTCGGCATGGGCAGAAACGGTACCCAGGCGATTCATGATGTCGTCCTCCACAAACATGGGGGCATTACTGCGCACGGCAAGGGCAATGGCGTCACTGGGGCGGGCGTCAATCTTGCGCTCGTCACCATCGACCAGCACGACAATCGTCGCATAGAACACCGGCGGCTCGGCACGAACGATCTCGATGCGCTCGAGCTTGGCGCCCAGGGCATCGACGGTGTCAAGCAGCAGGTCATGCGTTATCGGGCGCTCGGCGCGACCACTATCGATGCCACGGCTAATGGCCGCGCCCTCAAACGAGCCGGTCTGAATGGAAAGCGAACGCAGGGGTGCCGGCGAATCCGACTTGCCGCAGCGCTCACGAAGCACGATAAGCGATGGCACGGGACCGGCGGCCATGACGATGGTCTCTATGTCGACACGAACCATGGAACACCTCCGGTACGTAGCGGTTAACACACGGCAGGGTCGCCGCATTGAATAGCTATACTACCCAATCTTTCGCCCAGCACACAAAATCAAAGTAGTTAATTTGGGACGGGGCTATTTTGACTACTTCTGTTAGATAAGAAAAAAGCCCCGAGGCAATGCCCCAGGGCTCTTAACGTTTTGATGGTGGACCTGACAAGATTCGAACTTGTGACCTCCCGGTTATCAGCCGGACGCTCTAACCAACTGAGCTACAGGTCCATCATGGTGGAGGTTAGGGGGATCGAACCCCTGACCTCAGGCTTGCAAAGCCCGCGCTCTCCCAGCTGAGCTAATGCCCCATGGCGTACACTTGGTAACCATTGCTTCGGACTCAATAGTATTCTGCTGAATATGGGAAATCAGGAATTCTCGCCCGAAATATAATAAACGCTCCACCGGCTAACTCGGCTCACGGTGGAGCGTTTATCGCAAAGTAATGGTGGGCCCGAATGGATTTGAACCAGCGACCTCACGCTTATCAGGCGTGCGCTCTAACCAACTGAGCTACGGGCCCTTGAAAAAGTGCTTGACTATCTTAAGCCTGTTTCATAGGTGAGGTCAAGGAAAATTTTCCTCAATTTTAAAAAAACCGTGAGCGGCACGATGCTATTGGGGCCTTCAGCATAATCTGACGCGATATGCATCCATACCATGAGAAAATGAAGCGGAACTTAGTTGTCGCAACGACGATCGAAGACGAAGAAGACGAAGAAGACGACGGAAGGCGCGAATATGGTTCCGTTAAAAGTGTTCACATTGGTAGTGGCAGGACCGAATCAGCCATCAGTTTTAGTTCTTCAACCCGTTGAGGAAGCACCGGAAGGCAAAGCGCGTATCGTGCCCATCTGGATCGGGCCTACCGAGGCGGCGCAGATCGGCATGGCGTTGGAGCATGTAAAACTCGCCCGACCCATGACGCACGATCTTATGCTGGACGCCCTCACCAACTTGGATGCGTGCATCGATTCCATGGTTATCTACGGATCGAAGGGGCAAATGTTCTTCGC
>USHF01000004.1 GCA_900554465.1 uncultured Collinsella sp. | reverse complement strand
GCGCACGATACGAAGCATAGGGCTCGCGGGCGAGCAGCTCAGCACGGGGAGAGTCGTAGTGTGCGACAACGACCACCGGGCGGTTGCGTGGAGACGCGAGCGGGCCCGAGGCCTTGTGGTAGGCGATGACATTTTGGCTCACGCCCGTCTTGCCCAGGCGCGAAACCACGGGGTGCCCCGTGCGTTCGAGCACGTAAAGAACGGCGCCGACAATAGCCAGCAAGGTGCCGACCAAGCCGATACCGCCGCCGATGCCCATCAGCAGGGCACCGGCAAACGCAAGAATACCGGTAACGGCAAATGCCAACCTACTGGGCGCCGGGGCATTGAACTCCTGAACCTCGGGATCAAAGCCGTGGTTGCGGAAGGTCTGAGCGATATCCTCGGCAGCCAAGCGCTCTTCTTCGCTGCATGCCGGCGTAATGCCGGTGTTCTGCAGCAGGTGGTTAATATAGTTCTGGGTGTTCGCCATGTGCGCTCCACATCCATAATCCGACAAATAGGCCCAATGCATGCACATTAGAACCGTATATAGTCGAAAGTATACCCCGAGCGAGCGCAAACGACCGAATTCGGGCCATCTTAACGCCCCGAGCGGACAAGGATATAGCCTAATCTCCATATCGGACTAAAATCATGGCAGCAAACCACCTTCTCATGCGAGGACTCTATGACGGCAAGCGACGCGACCGCGACAATTAAAAAGGGAAATTCGGAGCCCAGTTTCGACAAAACAGCTCAGCGCATCCTCAATCTTTTCTTTGTGCTCAACAGCTCCCCCGAACCGCTAACGACCGAGCAGATCGTCTTGGATTCTGACCTGGGATATGGCTCGGGCAACATCGACTCGGATAAGCGCAAGTTTCGGCGCGATCGTGACAAACTGCTCGAGCGTGGCATCTTAATCAAGGAGGTTCGCCCCGCCGGCGCACAGGAGACCGAGGAAAGCTCGTGGACAATCGACCGCGAGCACACGTTTGCTGCAGGCGGCCTCATTACCGCAAACGACGCCGATATCCTGCTCAACGCCATCGACCAGACACTAGCGGCCGGCTCTTCCACCTTTGCCGCGCCGCTTGCCGATATTCGCTCCAAAATTGCCTACCTCACCGGCATGTCGGCGGTGGACGAAGTACCAATCCGCCGCTCTCCCACCGTCGATGCGGTATGGAGCGCCTTTGCCGAGCGATGCGCGCTGCGATTTTTATATCAGAACGGACGCGGCGAGCAGAAAGAACGTACCGTCTGCGTCTACGGCATGTTCGAACGCGAGGGCGTGGCGTACTTCTGCGGCCTCGACAATGTCACCGACGGCATCAGGACATTCCGCTGCGACCGTATCGTTCGCGCTTGGCGTCCTTCGAAGGCCTACGCCATCCCTGCGGACTTCAATCTCAACGACTATCTGTTCTTTGAATTCGATTTTGCCGACCGACCGCCCGTTGCAGCCACGTTCTCGTTCGCCCCTCAGACGCAGATCGATATGATCAACGGCCTCACGCGCGGGCGAGGTGAGCTCGCACACACCGATGCGGGATGGACCTGGACCGTTGACGTGCGTGACCTTGAAGCCGCCGCCTCATTTTGCATGGCCCACGCCGTGGACGGCATGAGGCCCGTGGCCCCCAAATCGCTCAAGCAGGCGTGGAACCGCCTCATTGAAAGGACGGTGCACGAGCATGCCCGTGCGTAAACTCACCAGCGAGCAGAAACTCTCGCGCGCCATCGACATCATGGAGGCCCTCTACGCCGCCGGCGAGAGCGGCATGACACGAGCCGAGATTTGCAGCCGCTTTGACATCACAGGGGTGTCGCTCGACGAGATTCTCGAGATCGTCTCGACGCTCGCGGACCGAGAATCGGGCGCGCGCATCATCTGCGAATGCCGCGGCGAGCGTGTGGTCCTCACCGGCGACGCCGGGCGTGTTCTACCGTTGCGCCTGAGTGCCGCCGAGGGCGCTGTGCTCAACCACGAACTTGAATCGTTGGCGATCGAGCCACAGACGGCAGCCCGGATTCGGCATGCTCTTCTACCCGAAGAGCTCGGCTATAACCAGCGCGTCTTTGACACCGTCAACCACGGGTCGCACTGGCAGCAGCTGAGCTGCGCCATTCAGGACGGCGTTCGCTGCCACATCTCGTATCGCTCGATGGACGATGCACGGCCACGCGAGCGTCTGGTCGACCCCTTGCGCATTACGGCAAACGGCGACCAAACATACTTGATTGCCTGGGACATCGCAGTCGATGAGCAGCGCACCTATCGCATGGATAAAATCGAGGGACTCACCTTGACGGAAGACTCCGTCGTGTCTCACGCACCGGACGTCGCATCCCTCCACGATTCCCTTGCCCGGACGCAGCGTAGCGCAAAGCTCTTGATGCCATTCGATATGGCGGAACATCTGGACTGGGCCGGCATCACCCTAATCGAGCGCAGCGGGGCAGACATGGCAACGGTAACCGTGCATTACGGCTCCGAGCGTTGGCTACTGAGCCAGGTAATCGCAGCGGGCGGAGCCATCCGCATCTTGGATGACCCCGCCCTGTCAAAGCGTCTGTGCGATATGGCAAAAACCCTCGTCTGTCCGCTTTAGCGCCGCCGCTCGTGGCGTGCACGCCACAGTTGCAGATAGTGCCCGATCTGCGCCGATTCGATGCGCTGGTAGGAGCTCGTGGGCAGCGACGTTAAGAACTTCTTTCCGTAGCCCTTCGTCACCAGGCGCGGGTCGGCCAGAATCAGCACGCCGCAATCGGTCGACGAGCGGATAAGGCGGCCGGCCGCCTGCTTGACCTCGAGCACCGCCTCGGGCAGCGAATAGCGCGCCCAAGCGCGGTCTTCGCGCAGGTTGCGCTCGCACGAGAGCGGGTCCGTGGGACTCGAGAACGGCAGCTTGGGAATGATGACGCAGCGCAGCGTCTCGCCGCTGGCGTCGAATCCCTCCCAGAAGGCCTTAAGGGCAAAAAGCGACGAGGTCGGCTCGTTGATAAACCGGTCGCGCAGGCGACGAGGAGATGAGTTGCGCTGCTGGCAGTTGAGCTCCAGACCCGCACGGGCCATCTTAGGCTCAACGCGGGCGTACAGGTCTTCCATGTCGCGCCGATTGGTGAACAGTGTGAGCACCGATCCGCCCATGGCAAGATGGGCGTCGACCAGCACGCGCTCGAGCGCTGTAAGATAGCTCTCACGATCGCGCGGATCGGGGATATCGCCCGCAACGACTACAGCCATGTTCGAATCGAAGTCGTAGCTCGAGTCCAAGTGCAGCGACGAGGATGTTGAAGCACCGATGCGATCGAGACCGACCGCGTGGTTAAAGTGTTCAAAGCTTTTGGACACCGTCATGGTCGCCGAGGCAAAGATAGCCGTGTGAACCTCGGGCAGCCACTCGGTTGCCAAGGCCTCCCCAATGTCGATGCGCTCTGCGGTCATTGACTCTCCGCCGGCACGCAGCCTGCGATTGACCTGCAGCGAATACACGTAGTGTTCATCGGTGCCGTCAATGATGAGTTTGAGGTTCTCGGCCAGCTCGTGCAGGCGGCGCGAAATATCACCCAGGTCGACAACAACCTCGGGCTTGTCGGCGGCGACGGCTTGCACCAGCGCGTCGACGCTCTTGTCAGCTTGTTCCAATGCGTCGATGGCAGTGTAGGCCGACTGTAAGAAATCATGCCAGTCGTCAGATTCGCGCAGCTCGGGGCCAATCCATAGATTGGCATTGTCATAACCCCCACGGGCACGGCGGCCGAGCTCGCGAACGCCATCGAACACGTCGGCGATTGCCATGCTCGCGCGCGCAACCGTCGACGTCGCCTTGGCAGTAAGGCCCAAATAGAGCGTAGAGCCCTCGGAGGTTGCCAAATCACGGGAGACCTGGCTTAGCGCACCGGTGCTCGAGCCACCCAGGCGCTCAAACAGAACGCGTGATTCGTCCGCCGACACCACGCGCGCCCACTGACGGCGCGCCTCGCGCTCGATAGAATGAGCCTCGTCGATTACCCAATGACGAATCGGAGGCAAAATCCTGCCCTCGGCCGCAACATTGCGGAACAGCAGGGAATGGTTGGTGACCACCACATCGGCATGCGCCGCACGACGACGAGCGCCGTGGACCAAACATTTATCAGGGAAAAACGGGCAGAGGCGGCGAGCACACTCGCGCGAGGCCGTCGTAAAGTCGGGGCGGTTGACGCTGCGCCACCGAATGCCAAGCGAGTCGAGGTCGCCATCGGCTGATTGGCAGACGTACGCCATAATGACCGCGACCGCCGTGAGCGTGTCCGCCGGATCGCGCTTGGTGGCAATCTCGACCTGGCCGCGACTCATGCGCTCAAGCTTGCGCAGGCACGGATAGTGGTCATAGCCCTTGAGAGCGCAAAATGACAGACCACCGTCCAGTTGCTCGGCAAGTTTTGGCAGCTCATGATACATGAGCTGGTCGGCAAGATTGTTCGATTTGGTCGCAATACCAACCGTGATGTTGTTACGGCGTGCTGCCTCGGCAAAAGGCACCAGATAGGCCATCGATTTGCCGACGCCCGTGCCCGCCTCAATTACACGATGAGTGCCCGTGACCAGCGCATCGCGGACCTCGAGCGCCATCGCGATCTGCTCATCACGCGGCTCGTAGGTGGGATACATGCGATTGACCAGGCCACCTGGCGCATAGTCTGCCTCAATCTCCTCACGACTCGGCATCTTGAGGACCGGCAGTTCGTCGGCGTCCACCCGATCGTCGGCGCGATCGGCCTTGAGAACGTCAGTACGAGCGGCGCTGAGAGAGAAGATAGAACCAGGGTTCTGCCCTGCCAAGAATGAGAAGATAGGACGATAGGACCAAGGCACATCCGGATGCATGTCGGCTAGGCGCGCCATGAGGCCCTGGGGCAAGTCGGTGAGCGCCACGAGCAACACGCGCCATACGCCACACAGGGCGTCGACGTCGGCATTGGCACGGTGTGATACCGAGTCACAGCCAAACAGATCGGCCATAAAAGACAGCTTGTGCGAGGCCAGGCGCGGAAGCGCGATGCGCGACAGCGCCAGCGAATCGATCCAAATATCGCTCACGTTGACGCCGCCTTTGACCGACTCGATAAACGAGCGGTCGAACGTGGCGTTATGTGCGATCACCGGGCAACCACCGACAAAATCGGCGAGAGCGGCGACGGCCTCAACGGCCGACGGGGCGTCTGCCACATCGGCATTTGTAATGCTCGTGAGCTCGGTAATCTCGGCGGGAATCAGCTGCTTGGGATGCACGAAGGTATCGAAGCGGTCGACGATCTCGCGGCCCGAAAGACGGGCCGCCGAGATCTCGATCAGCTCGTTGTCCTGCACCGAAAGACCTGTGGTCTCGGTATCGAGGACAATCACATCTTCCTCGATAAGGCCAAAGGACTGCGTTTTGGCGCGTTCGGCAAGAGTGGCATAGGAGTCGATGACAAACTGCGGCGTTCCTGACGAAACCGCGTCCTCGATTAGCATGCAATGCCCGCTCGACGAAGGCCCATACGGATCAGGCTGTCACAGACCTGCGGGAACGTCATGTCGTCGGTGTGGCGAATCTCATCCGGATACAGCGACGTATCGGTCATGCCGGGAATGGTATTGGTCTCGAGGATAACGGGGCCGTCCTCGCTCACGATAAAATCGCTGCGCGAGATGCCCAGGCAACCGAGGGCCTTGTGAGCAGCACAGGCAAGCTCCTGAGCGCGAGCGTAATTCTCGGGTGAAATCTGCGCCGGAATACGATGGATGTCCGTAGGGTCGACATACTTCACGTCCAGATCGTAGAACTCACAGTCCTCGGGCTTGCGAATCTCGACAATCGGCAGGGCGCGCACGTCGTCCTCGCCGTACACGCCGACGGTGATCTCGGTACCCTCGATGCACTTCTCGACCAGCACTTTGTCGCCGTACTCAAACGCCTTGGCGATTGCCGCGGGCAGCTCGGAGGGCTCATGGACCAGGGAAATGCCATAGCTGGAACCGTTGACGGCCGGCTTCACAAAGCAGCGCTCGCCACAGACCTCGACGATATGATCGATATTGACTTCATCGCCCACCTCGAGCGCAAGGCCGGGGGCAATGGGAATGCCCGCTTTGGCGTACAGGAGCTTAGAGACCTCCTTGTCGGCACCGCAGGCGCTGGCAAGCACGCCCGAGGCCGTGTAGGGGATACCAAGGGTCTCCATGGCACCCTGCATGGCGCCATCCTCACCGCCGGCGCCGTGCATGGCGATAAACGCCACATCGAAACCGCCAGTCGCCATGGTTACCATAAAGTCATCAGCGGCCGTGTCGAGCAGCTCCACCGAGGTGTAGCCGGCCTCCTTCAGTGCCGCCACAACGTTCTTTCCCGAATTGAGCGAGATCTCGCGCTCAGCGGAATGACCACCCGCCAAGACCGCTACGTGCATGTTCTCTAGGCTTTTACCCGGCATGGGCAGACTCCTCCTCTATAATTTCTGCAGCTGATACCATATTGTAGCGATACCCTCTACGTTTCCCCAAAATCGAAAGGCTTCCATGAATCCCAGGACTAAATCTCAGGACATTCGCGACTTGAGCCAAAACGATATTCGCGAGCTCGTGGCCGAACTTGGCCAGCCCGCGTTCCGCGCGAAGCAGCTCATCGAATGGGTCTTTGAGAAGAACGTTTGTTCGTTTGACGATATGACCAACCTTCCCAAGGCTTTCCGCGAGCAGCTTAAAGAGGCTTTTGCCTTCGACACGCCGACTGAACTAACCAAGCAAGTTTCCAAAGATGGCTCACGCAAGTATCTGCTCGAGTACCACGACGGCGTTTCCGTCGAGACCGTCGGCATGCCCCGTCGTAACAAGCTTTCCGTCTGCGTTTCCACCCAGGCAGGCTGCGGCATGGGCTGTGCCTTTTGCGCCACCGGTCTCAACGGCCTCAAGCGCTCTCTGACCGCTCAAGAGATCGTCGACCAGGTACTTCATGTATCCAACGACTTTGGCGAGCGCGCCACGAGCGTTGTCTTCATGGGCCAGGGCGAGCCGTTTGCCAACTACGACGAGGTTCTCAAGGCGCTGCGAATCCTCAACGACCCCGATGGCATCGGTATCGGCGCTCGTCACCTCACCGTCTCTACCAGCGGCGTTATTCCCGGTATTCGCAAATTTGCCGACATCCCCGAGCAATTCACGCTTGCCGTTTCCCTGCATTCCGCCATCCAGTCGACGCGCAATAAGCTCATGCCCGGTGTTAAGAAGTACACGCTGCTTCGCCTTCACGAAGCGCTTCAGCTCTACACCGAGAAGACTGGCCGCCGCCCGACCTATGAGTATGCCATGATCGAAGGCGTCAACGATACGAATCCCGAGATGCAGGCACTCTGCGACTTCTGTGAGGGAACGCTATGCCACGTTAACCTGATTCAACTTAACGACATCGAGGGCAGCCCGCTCAAGCCGTCGCCGATTCATAAGGTTGAGGACCTTCAGCGTCGTCTTGAGTCCCGTGGCATCGAGACCACGATTCGTAACTCCCGCGGTAACGATATTGACGCCGCTTGCGGACAGCTGAAACAGCGCTTCAAAGTTCAGAAGAACGCATAGGGGAGTCGCACTCCAAAACGTTTCATGTGAAACATCGAACGGCCCTGGTTGCAGGATATGCAACCGGGGCCGTTTCATTTATTGACCTCCACTTTGGACCAGCTGCTACCTTCCCATTTTTTACGGACAAAATAAGGGGCCCTTGTCTCATGAATTAGACAAGGGCCCGAAAAATATGCAGGGTAATTATTAGGTACCTAATAGCCTACATTTTCCCATTGGTTGCTAACCCAACCTTGATTAATCTTAGGATTTTTCGTTACCTGAGCAGTGCGCATGGCAACATCTTCTGTCATAACATCCATTTTCTTCTTGGACGTATCAACGATATCTTGCGCGCCACGAAGCAAACGACCTCGAAGTTCATCGTCTGTCGCGATCTTATATCCAGCAAAGGCACCAGCCGCGACAGTCGTCGCCAATGCAATTGCAGTTAGAATCTTATTCCTCATCTTGGGCTCCTTGATCAAACTGAATCATTTCACCAAGAATACGAGAGAGCTCTTCTTCGTCTTTAAACTCAATCTCAATCTTATTCTTTCCACGCGAGCTCTTCACACGCACGTTGGTATTAAACACCTGACGAAGTACACGCGCGGCCTTTTTAAAAGACTGAGGCGTTGCAGGCCGCGGCGCCTTAGGTGTCTCTCCGGCAGAAAACAATGGAGCAAGATTTTCTGTCGCTCTTACGGAAAGGCCCTCCGCAATAACCTTCTCTGCAAGTCGAATTCGAGCATCCTCATAGGGAACTGCAAGAATCGCACGTGCGTGACCAGCAGTAAGTTTACCCTCAAAAATCATCTGCTGAACAACTTCAGGGAGATCGAGAAGGCGCAGCGAGTTTGTAATTGCAGAGCGTGACTTACTTACAGCCTTCGACAATGCCTCCTGGGTCATACCGCTGGCATCGATGAGCTGGCGATATCCCTTAGCCTCTTCAACGGGATTCAGATCAGAACGCTGAAGGTTCTCGATAAGAGCAAGAGCCAGCATCTCTTCATCATTAACATCTTTAATGATGACAGGCAGCTCCTCAAGACCAGCAAGCTTTGACGCCTGGTAACGACGCTCTCCAGCGATGATCTCATAGCCGTTTCCATTCTTGCGAACCAAAAGCGGCTGCAAAACGCCATGTTCTTGGATTGACTCGCTCAACTCACGAAGTTCAGTTTCGTTAAAGTGAATTCGCGGCTGATTAAGGTTAGGAACGATATCTTCAATAGGTAGTTTTGTTTCAGATGCAGCATTTGAAGCAGGTGCAGACGAACTACCGGTCTCATACTCGGCCTCAGAGACCAAAGCATTGAGTCCACGCCCCAATCCGCCACGTTTCTTTACACTAGGCACGCTTGATCACCTCTTTTGCAAGGTTCATATACGCTTTTGCACCCTTATTTTGAGGTGCATAGGTAATTACTGGCTCTCCAAAAGACGGAGCTTCGGAGATTTTAACCGTACGGGGGATCAGCGTCTTAAACGCCTTGTCCCCAAAGTACGATTGAACCTCCTCAACAACCTGATTCGATAGAGAAGTACGCGAGTCATACATGGTCATAAGCACACCATAGGTGTCTAAACTCTTGTTCAGACGTGATTTGACCATCTTCATTGACTCAAGCAGCTTCGTAACGCCCTCGAGTGCGTAATACTCGCACTGGATTGGAATCAAAACACTGTCTGCTGCGGTCAAGGCGTTGATGGTAAGTAAGCCGAGCGAAGGAGGACAGTCAATGAAAATAAAATCGAACTCGTCCTGAATCGGCTCAAGCAAATCTTTGAGGCGGGTTTCACGAGCAATTGCGCTTACGAGCTCAATTTCGGCGCCTGCAAGCTGAATTGTAGCCGGAATTACAAATACCTTTTTGCAATTTGTATCAAGAACAAGCGATTCTGCGGGCACATCATTCAGCAATGCATCATAGATGCATTGATCAAGGTCTTCTTTTTCAATTCCAAATCCACTGGTGCTGTTTCCCTGCGGATCAAAATCGACTATCAGAGTCTTACGACCCTGCTCGCCCAGTGCTGCTGCTAGGTTTACAGCCGTCGTTGACTTACCGACGCCGCCTTTTTGATTGATGATTGCAATGATACGCGTGTCTTTTGCGCTCTTAGAACGCTTAACGTCGCGAAATCCCACGGTCCCTCCTGGTGTGTATTAAAGCTGTCAAACGGAGGATGTTTCACGTGAAACATTCCGATTCGATATCAACCGCCATGTTTCACGTGAAACACTGCAAGTTGTTAGTATCCATTATGTTTCACGTGAAACATCTAGGCAAGCGGATTCTTCTTTGCCATGCCATTTGCACGAGGCAATGAGACAGATGCTGGATGACTCTTCTTAAGAACAATGAACTCCCTGTGGCCCAAGCCCTCAGGCAAATCGATTGCGTCATTCAGAAACAAAGTAAAACCGCAAATCTTAGCTGCTGACATACCGGAAGCAAGCTCCTCATCCGAAGGATTGCCCTTGGTGATAACAAATAGCCCTCCATCCTTGAGGAACGGAGCCGCATACTCAACAAGAATCGGTAGAGGGGCCAGTGCGCGGGCGGTTACGACAGAGAACTGCTTCTTATGGCTTCGAGCATATTCTTCAAGACGATCATGAACCGCATGAGCATGTTTCAATCCAAGAGCATGGACAAAGGAATTGACAGCATCAACCTTCTTGCCAACAGAGTCAATATAAGTAGCTTTACGATGCGTGGCTATGGTTAACGGAATACCAGGGAAGCCCGCACCTGTACCCATATCCAGCAAAGCTCCCTCAGGAGCCTTATTGATATATGGGAGTAATACAAGTGAGTCGAGGATATGAAGTACTGCAGCATCTTCGACGTTGAGAATACGGGTGAGATTGGTTGTCTTATTTGTTTCTAGAACCAAATCCAAATGCTGAATACATTTCCTCAGCTCAACATCAGTTACGCTCAAGGAATACTCTTTGCAATAGAAAGCTAGACGACTCAACATCTCGTCAGCTTGCTGATCAGTAAGTACTAACAACGAAAGCTCCTTTCTGACAAAAATCAGTGAATCGAGAACTTTTGACAAAAAAAGGGGACGTGGAAACCACGCCCCCTTAGCATAAGCTCGAGTAGATTATCGAGCAACAATTACCACATGGCGATCAGGGTCAGAGCCCTCGGAATGAGTATCGACAGCATCATTACCACGAAGTGCAATGTGAACCAGTCGGCGCTCATAGGCATTCATGGGCGGAAGCGAAACACTCTTATGAGTACGAATAGCACGCTCGGCAGCAGACTGAGCCATAGCGGCGACCTTGTCCTGACGGCGACTCTTGTAACCCTCAACGTCGACGACAACCGGATACCTAAAGCCGAGCTTACGGCTTACCAGCAGAGAGAACATAACCTGAAGGGCATCAAGCGTACGTCCATGACGACCAATGAGAACAGCAAGATCGGGAGCAGTTACATCCAGAATCAACTCGCCCTCGTCGCCTTCATACTCATCGATAGGAGAGTTGGCGGCATCGAAGTGCGAAAGGATGGAACGCAGAATAGAAATCGCAACATCGGCAATGGTGTCGAGCTCCTCATCAGTCAGCTCTTCACCAGCCTTGTAGCGCTGTGCAATCTCGGGATAATCGCCCGCGATCTGCGGGGCAACCTCCTCAAGCATATCCTCGATGATCTCTTCAGACATAACGTACTCCAAAAGTTAGGTACCTAAATAAGATTGATATCCCGACTACTTCTTCTTGTGCGGGCGAGGCTTCTTCTCGCGACGGGTAACCTCGACCTGCAGCGGAGCGTTCTTGAGCCGCTCCTCCTCATCGGCCTTAGCCTTGTCGATAACCTTCTGCGTCACGAAGATCTGCTGGATAACCTGCCAGGCAGAAGACACATCGTAGTACAGCAGAACGCCGACGGGCAGGCTCCAACCCATCCAAAGCATCATGACGGTCATGACAACGGCCATCATACGCATGCTCTGGGCCTGCTGGCCAGTCTGATTGCGCGACATATAAAGCTGCGGAATCAAGGTGAGAACGGCAAACAGAATCAGGCAAACCAGAGCAGGCAGCGCAACCATAAAGCCATCGGCAAAGGAAGCGCTCGGCGTGGTGGTAAGGTCAGGCAGGATGTTGAAGAACGAGAACGTGCCGTCGCTAAAGTAGTTCGGCAGGTTACGCAGCAGCGTAAACAGGGCGAACAGGACAGGCATCTGAATCAACAGCGGCAGACAACCAGCCATGGGGTTGAACTTGTTCTCGCTGTAGAACTTCTGCATCTCCTCGGCCTGACGCTGGGGATCGTCGGCATAGCGCTCCTGGATCTCGAGCATCTTAGGCTGCAGTACCTGCATACGAGCCGTCGACTTGGTCGACTTGAGCATAAGCGGCGTCAGCAGCAGACGGATGATGACCACCAGGATGATGATGGACAGGCCCCAGTCGACCGCAAAGGTCTGGATGAGCTTGAGCAGCTCAAAAAGGATGTTAACGATCCAATCCCACATGTAAGTTTTCCTCCGATAGCGAGTGCCCGCTAGGGCACAGGGTCATAACCGCCGACGTGCAGGGGATTGCAGCGAGCGATGCGCCTCACGGCAAGCCAGCAGCCTCTCAAAACACCGTACTTCTCAATCGCCTGAATGGCGTATTGAGAGCACGTTGGATAATAAATGCAGGCGTCAGGCAATAAGGGCGAAATAACCTGTTGATATATGCGAATAGGAGCGATGGCAACACGTCGCAAAACGTGATTGCTCATCGCTCCTCCCCGGCAACGCCGGCGCGCTTCATAAGCGAACGCAACGCCTTGTCCATCTCCTGCGGCGAGGAAACCCTCGTCTTGGGAGTAGCAAACAAGATGATGTCATAACCCGCAACGGGAAATCCGCAGCTGCGGGCGGCCTCGCGCATCACGCGCTTAGACCGGTTGCGCACGACGGCACAACCGAGTCGCTTAGCACCAACGAAGGCGACCCTTCCGGAGTCGCCTTCGCCAACCGATTCACATATGGTCATTCGAATCAGAGGGTGATTGAAACGACGCCCCTGACTGAACACATGCTCGAAATCTTGCCGAGACTTAATAGTCTTCATGCGAGATGTGTGTATCGCTGCTAGACAGTGAGACGCTTGCGGCCCTTGGCGCGACGACGGGCGAGCACGGCACGACCACCCTTAGTGGCCATACGGGCACGGAAGCCATGGGTCTTGGCACGCTTACGCTTATTAGGCTGATACGTACGCTTCATCTTAAGTTCCTCCTGCTGCATTTCGAGTGTCCGCGGGGACGCGGACGCAGATATAGACACGTGAGCTTGAAGATTGTAGGGAAATCAATGTTCAAATGTCAAGAAATCAAAGGTAAAAGGTCGCGCAGTTCACACGGTTCCCCCATAAGCTCAACCGAAATTTGCGCCGCATTACAACTTTTCACGATATTTCATCGAGTTTTCGACAGGTCATGTTGGCAATGTTGAGAACTTTTCGCCTGTTTTCCAAAGTTTTCAACAGGTTTTGAAAAGTTGTCGAAAGATGAGAAACATTGCACGGTGAGCTACTATTTGTTCGAAACCTTTTGAAAGATTGCGAGCGGCATGTCTGACGACTTTTACACCATGGTCGATTCCGGAGACCCGGCACCCGACAACGAGCACATCACCGGCGTGCGCGAAAAGCGTGGCGAGGAAGAGCAGGCCGCTGCGAAAACGCAGGCTGCCATGTATGCCGCACGCATCGCGGTCTATGACGACATGCTGTCGACGCCGCGCGTCATCGTCATCGAACCTAAGGACGTGCGCACCTATCTGGAAGAGACAACCAACACCGTCTACCAGTGCATGAAAGAACAGGGCGGGCACATCTCGCTCATGGTTATCCGCGAGATTGTCGAAAACTTTATCCACGCCCACTTTGCAGAGCCCATCATCTCGATCCTAGACGGCGGCGACACCATCCGATTCGCAGACCAGGGACCGGGGATCGACGACAAGGAGCGCGCGTTCGACTTTGGCGTTACCAGCGCAAACAGCAACATGAAACGATACATCCGCGGAACCGGAGCCGGGTTTCCCATGGTGCAGGAGTACCTGGAAAACGCCGGCGGCGCTGTATCCATCGAGGACAACATGGGCAACGGCACCGTGGTCACGGTAAGCCTGAATCCCAAGCGCGTACAGGAAATCGAGCGCGCCGGAGGGCGAGGGGCCGCCGTGCGCCCCGAGACGGAGCAGCCGGCGTATCCCCTATCCAGCACGTTTGCACAGCAGCCCGTGGCGCAGCAGATGCAGCAGCCTGGAAGTTTTCCCATGCAAGACCCCCAGACACCGCTGGGCAACCCAGTGCAAAACATGCCGGAGGGGATAGGCTCGGCAGATCCGGACACAGGCGCCGTGCAGCAGACGGCGGCCATGCCAAACGTCGCGCAAATGGGCTACCAACCGTACCCACAAGGGTATCCTCCCCAATATATGCCGCAGCAGGGATATGCCCAGCCGTATCCACAGCAGTATCCTCAGCCGTACCAGCAGCCGTATCAGCAGATGCCGCAGGGAAACCTCAACCCCTGGACTCAGCAGATGCCGCCGCAGCCTTACCAACAGTGGCCGCAAAGTTTTCAACAGCAGATGCCGCCCATGCAGAGTTCTCAACAACCAGCAGCTCAAATGATGTATCCTAATGCGGCGAATCAATACGCACAACCGCAGTCGGACGTGTTTATAAGCGAACGCGGCAACGCTGCATTAGGGTATCTGGCCCAACATCAAGAGTGCGGCGCGACGGACTTGGCGCGGGCGTTTGGAAACTCTGCACCCACCTGGTCGCGCACGCTCAACGATTTGGCGCAGACGGGCTTGATAGTCAAACATGGGCAGAAATACCATCTGACCGAAATCGGAAGCGCTCGCGTGCGGGCCCAAGCTTAAGGAACGGGAGAGACAGTGGACGAGGAAGCAAGCATCATCCTGGGGGATGCCATCGCCTTTTGTCAGCGCGACGGCCAAGATGCGCGCCTCATCAACATGCTGGGGCAATCGCGTGCTGTGAGCCTGACCGAGGACACCTTGACGATTGAGGCCCCCTCACGATTTGCCATCGCTCAGCTCAAAAAGCATCAGCCGACCATCGAGGCGTACCTGGAAGAGATCGCCTTTGCACCGATTGCGCTCAACATCGTGGCACCACAGGGCTCCGCGGCAGATAACGCCGCACCCGCGGCACCCGTCGTTCCCCCGGCGGCGCCAGCTACCACCACAGTGTCGGCTCCCGAGCATCAAATCGGCGATGTTTCCCGTGAAACCATGCCCACCGTCTCGACGCCGGCGGTCCCCATGTCCGCTGCCACGCACATGCCTATCGCGCACGACGCAACACCGGGCGAGGATTCGGGCATCGCAATCAAAAACACGCTTTCGGCCGACGATTTCCGCCGCATGATGAACCAGATGAAAGGCGAGGCGCCTGCAAAGAGTGCAAAACCAGCCTCCACATCGCCCATGAGCGTCCCCGCAGCTGCGGCACCGATCGAGCAGGACACCGACGGCGCGCCGCTCGCGGCCAACTCGAAATTCACCTTCGAAAACTTTGTCTACGGCCCAGAAAACAGCCATGCCTATCGCTCAGCCCTCAAGTTTGCCGCGCTCGCGGACGAACGCGGCACATGCACATCCCTGTTCATCTATGGCAAATCGGGGCTGGGCAAGACCCATCTGCTGCTCGCCATCAAAAACGAGCTCGCCGAAAAGTCGCCCGAGATCAAGGTAAAGTACGCCAACTCACAGGCGTACCTCGATGACCTGATGACGGAGTTCGACCGCCAAAAGAAGAGCAACGCCCCCATCATGCAGGCATACCACGACGTGGACGTGCTCATCATCGACGACATTCAAAACATCATCGGCAAGCGCGCGAGCGTGGACTACTTCTTCCAGCTCATGGACGAGTTTATCCGCAACAACAAAAAAGTCGTCATCGCAGCCGACCGTGCGCCCAAAGACCTGAGCATGGACGAGCGCCTTACCAGCCGTTTTAATGCCGGTATGCTCTGTTTGGTGGCGGAGCCCAGCTACGAGATGAAATACAAGATCTTGCAGCGCTACTACGAGAACACGATAGCCGCCGCACCCGAGGCGGGTGACGACTCGCTGCTGGCGGCCTATGGCGGCGATGGTGGGCATCTGACCGACGAGCACTTTAAGCACATGGCAGAAGTCTCGGGAACCAACATCCGCGAACTCGAGAGCTTCTGCGAACGCTGCGCCGGCGAGGCAGGAGACCGCGAACGCGAGGGCAGCGAGCTCAGTTTCGACGACATCGACGCCATCGCAAGCCAGTACTTCGATACGTCGGCCAAAAAGATCAACGTGCAGACGGTCCAGTCTGTCATTGAAGAGCAGTACGGCGTGACGCACGAGGAACTCATCGGCCCGCGCCGCAACGCCAACATAGCCAAAGCCCGCCATATCGCCATATATCTGGCCATCGAGATGTGCGAGATGACGACTACGGCGGTGGGCGCGGAGTTTGGCAACCGCAACCACTCAACCGTCAGTACGAGCTATAAAAAGGTTCAGAAGATGATTCAGGAAGACCGCACCATAACCGAGGATCTCAAATCGCTGCGAGATAAAATTACACTGCGCTCGTAGGGAAATAGAGACACCTGTTGAAAACTTGTCGAAACGCCGGGCATAACATGTCTAAAACTCGCCACAAGGCGATGAAAAGTTTTCCGCAGGTTTTGAACGTGGAAAACACGGTCGGTTGCGCACAGGGCGCTGTCGATTCTCTTTTTGGGGTTGACCAGCGCTTTTGGGAGTAATCAACAGTTTCGTCAGTGCTATTACTATTATTAAGATATTTATATCTATAGAAAGGTATTAAAAGATGAAGTTCACCGTCAGCCAAAGCTCGCTCACGCAAGCCATCGGCGTCGTTATGAAAGGCGTCGCTTCGGCATCTACCCTTCCCATCCTGTCGGGCGTGCTCGTTAAGGCGCAGGACGGCATCTTGGAATTCCAAACCTCTAACTACACCATCTCGATTCGTCATCGCATTGCCGCGCATGTCGAAGAAGAGGGCGAGATGGTGATTCCCTGCAAGATGCTCTCGAACATTACGAAGACCCTTCCCGACGCCCCGGTTACCTTTGAGCTCTCGGAGCGTCAGGTGCTGATCGGATGCGAGAAGAGCTCCTTCCGCCTCAACACGCTCGACGCCAACGATTTCCCCGAGTTCCCCGCCTATGCCATCGAAAGTGCGGTGGAGCTCCCGACCGATATCCTGTCCGAGATGGTCGGCCGCGTGTGGCGCGTCACTTCGACCGATAAGGCCCGCCCCATCCTGGGCGGCGTGCACATGAAGGTCGAGAACAACACCGTGCGCCTGGTGGCAACCGACTCCTTCCGTCTGGCTGTATGCGACACCCAGGTCGAGACCTCGACGCTCGAGGGGTCCTTTGAGCTCAACGTTCCGGCCGACGCCTTCAACGACGCCCTGAGCATCATGGCCAGCCAGGCGACCATCATGATCGGCGCCGCGGACACCCAGGTTGTCTTTGAGGCCGGCAACACCACCTACGTGTCGCGCCGTATCGAGGGCGTGTACCCCAACTACAAGCAGCTCATCCCCGATTCGTGCGTGACGAGCGTCAAGATCGACGTGGCGGCTTTTAATGCCGCCCTCAAGCGCGTGGCGGTCATCGCGAGCGCGAACCCCGCAGTCAAGTTCGAGATCGATGTCGAGAACGGCCAGATGGGCCTGTCCTCCATCTCCAATGACCAGGATCTGGCGCAGGAGACAATCGATGTCGAGGCCGAGGGCGAGTCGGGCACCATCGCCTTTAACTACCACTACATCTTTGGCTGCCTCAATGCCCTATCCAAGGAGAAGGAGATCACGCTGGAGCTCAAGAGCTACTCGCAGGCGGGTATCTTTAAGTCCTACGACAAGATCAACTATCTGTACCTGGTCATGCCGGTTCGCATCTAGCGCTGCGCCATGACCATGTTTGCCCGCAACCTTTCCGTCGCGCGCTACCGCAGTTTCGATAGCTACCGTCTTGACCTGGACGAAGGCGTGACGGTGCTTGCGGGACCCAACGCGGCGGGAAAGACCAACCTTATAGAGGCGCTGCAGCTTTTGACGAGCGGCGCCTCGTTTAGGCATCCCACCGCTACCGAGCTCGTGCACGACGGCACGGGCTCGTGCAGGCTCGAGTTGAGACTCGAGGGCGATGGCCGCGTGCTCGATATGGGGCTGGGCGTTGAGGACGGCAAGCGCTCGTTTAGCCGTAACGGCAAGAGATGTTCGGCCGCCGGCGTGCGCGGGGTTTTGCCGAGCGTGCTTTTTTGCCCCGATCATCTGGATATGGTCAAACGCGGTGCCAGCGTGCGTCGGGCCGCCCTCGACGACTTTGGCGTGCAACTGAGCGCCCGTTACGCCGACCTGGCGAGCACCTACGGGCGTTGCGTGACGCAGCGCAACGCCCTGCTCAAGGAGTCCTGGTGCTGCCGCGAGATGCTCGGCGCATGGAATGACTCCATCGCTCGCGCCGGGTCCGCCCTGCTCGTGCATCGTTTGGCCCTGCTCGACCGACTGGCGGGCCATGTGCGCGCCGCGTATGGGCAGGTGGCGTCCGGTGAGGACGCAGGCGTGTCCTATGTGTCCACACTGGGGGATTTGCCTCAAACCGAGGGGCGCGAGGAACTTAAGGGCTGGGCGTACGAGCATATGCTCGCGGCCCTCGATGAGCGTGCCGATGAGGAGATGCGCCGCGGCGTGACGCTTGTGGGTCCGCATCGCGACGAGATTGAGTTTACCGTTGCGGGTCGATCTGCCCGTTCGTTTGCCAGCCAAGGGCAGCAGCGAACGCTGGTGCTTGCCTGGAAGGTGGCAGAAGTGGCCGTGGCGCGCGATATCCTGGGCACCGCGCCACTGCTGCTTTTGGACGACGTGATGAGCGAGCTCGATGCCGGGCGCCGAGGCGCTTTTCTGCAGCTGATCGGTGATGACATCCAGACGGTCATAACCACCACCAACTTGGGGTACTTTACTGATGACCTGCTTGAACGAGCCAAGGTGGTGAGCATGGGTGAGGCGTGCTAATTACGAGCGCGAGAACGGAACGGTTGCCTTTGGCGGCTTTTTGGATGCCGAGCGTCAGCGCATCCTGGCGGCCGCGACACCTGAGCGCCGCGCGCAAATGGAGGCTGCCGAGGAGTCGCGCGCGGTCTATCGTGCCTGGAATGCGGTGTGCTCGGGCACGCGCGAGGGACGCCACGTGACGGGCCTGCGCTACCTGCCCGAGTCCAATGAGCTGCTGGTGTATCTCGATTCGCCCTCGTGGACGCAGGAGATGACGCTGCTGCGCGAGATCATCCGGGCGCGCATGGAGCGGGCCGGCGCGCATGTGGACGGCCTGGTGTTCAAAACGACCGCGCCCGGTCACACGCCGCCGGCTGCCAAGGAGCGCCTGCGCCCGGCCGTGACCGAGCGACCGCCGGTTCCGCACGCCGATCTAAGCGAAGCCGAACGCGGCGAGATCGAGCGCCAAGTGGCGCCCATCGAAGACCAAAAACTGCGCGAGGCCCTCGAGAATGCCATGAGAGCCAGTGCCGAGTGGGCCAAGGGCGTGCAAAGCGAGAAAGAGCCTTAAATCGCATCTGGTGGCCTTGTAGAGCCAAATACCCTCGCTCCCGAGGGTATTTTTTTACGATAAACTAGTAAGGCTGTACACATTTTCTTAGCTGAAGGAGGACGTGTGGCAAACGAAAACGATTACGATGGCGGCGAGATTAAGATTCTCGAAGGTCTCGAGGCCGTTCGTAAGCGCCCGGGCATGTATATCGGCTCGACGAGCGCCAGCGGCCTGCATCACCTGGTGTGGGAGATCGTTGACAACTCCGTTGACGAGGCCATGGCCGGTTTCTGCACCGAGATTCACGTGACGGTCCACGCCGACAACTCCATCACGGTCGTCGACAACGGGCGAGGCATCCCCGTCGACGAGCATCCCATCAAAAAGATCCCGACGCTCGAGGTCGTTATGACGATCCTGCACGCCGGCGGTAAGTTCGATAACTCGGCCTACAAGGTCTCGGGCGGCCTGCACGGCGTGGGCATCTCCGTCGTCAACGCCCTGTCCAAGCGTGTGGTCGTACAGGTATGCCGCGATGGCAACATCTACGAGATGGAGTTTTCGCGCGGCAAGACCGTCAAGAAGATGGAGGTCGTGGGCACTTCGGAGACGACGG
The DNA here is from genome assembly GCA_900554465.1 of uncultured Collinsella sp. GTDB lineage: Bacteria > Actinomycetota > Coriobacteriia > Coriobacteriales > Coriobacteriaceae > Collinsella. Next base: position 4,375 of record USHF01000004.1, on the reverse strand, counting down.
GTACCACTGTCACCTTCTGGCCCGACGACGAGATCTTCGAGACCTGCATCTACGATTTCGACACGCTGCACAACCGTCTGCAGGAGACGGCATTCCTCAACAAGAACCTCAAGATCGTGCTGACCGACGAGCGCGAGGCGACTCCCCATGTGGAGGAGTTTTGCTATGCGGGCGGCATCATCGACTTCGTCAAGTTCCTCAACGAGGGCAAGGATGTCCCCGAGGCCTTTAAGGAGCCCATTTATATTGAGGGCAAATCGGATCCGGATGCGCCCGTGACCAAGATGGGCGAGGTCGAGGTGTCCTTGCAGTGGAATAGCGGCTACGGTGAGAACGTCATGTCGTTTGCCAACGACATCTACACCCCCGAGGGCGGCATGCACCTCGAGGGCTTCCGTACCGCACTCACCCGCGTGATTAACGATTACGCTCGCAAGCAGAACCTGCTCAAGGAAAAAGACGCCAACCTGACCGGCGACGATGTTCGCGAGGGCCTATCGGCTGTTATCTCGGTCAAGCTGCCCGATCCGCAGTTTGAGGGCCAGACCAAGGCCAAGCTCGGCAGCTCCTATATGCGCGCGCTTACGCTCAAGATCGTGACCGACGGGCTTGCCGATTACCTCGAGGAGCATCCCAAGCCCGCTCGCGAGATCGTCAAGAAGGCCCAACAGGCCTGCAAGGCGCGCAACGCCGCCCGTAAGGCGCGCGAGGCGACCCGCCGCAAGAGCCTGCTCGAGACGGCGTCGCTGCCCGGCAAGCTCGCCGACTGTTCGGTGCGCGACGCCGAGTTGACTGAGCTCTTTATCGTAGAGGGCGACTCGGCAGGCGGCTCGGCCAAGGACGGCCGTCGCCGAGACATCCAGGCGATCCTACCCCTGCGCGGCAAGATTTTGAACGTCGAGCGCGTGGGCGATCATCGTGCGTTCTCGAGCGACACCATCCAGTCACTCATCACTGCGATCGGCTGCGGCGTCACGACGAGCGCCGGCGACGGCGGCGACTTTGATATCACCAAGGCGCGCTACCACAAGATCATTATCATGACCGATGCAGACGTCGACGGTGCGCATATCCGCATCCTGCTGCTGACGTTCTTCTACAAGTACATGCGCCCGTTGATTGATGCCGGCTACGTTTACGTCGCGTGCCCGCCCATCTTTGGCATCAAGGTGCGCAACAAGATTCACTACGTGTATCCCAACGGCCGCCAGCCCGAAGACGAGATCCTGCGCGACACCATCCAGAGCCTGGGACTGAACCCCGACGACAACGACGAGGACGGCAAGGCCAAGGACGGCAAGATCACTAAGAAGCGCAAGGGCTACACCGTCCAGCGTTATAAGGGCCTGGGCGAGATGGACCCCAAGCAGCTTGCCTCGACGACGATGGACCCCAAGACCCGCATTCTGCAGCGCGTGTCGATCGAGGACGCCGTGGTGGCGGACCGCGCCGTGCGCGAACTGATGGGTTCCGAAGTGGGCTATCGCCGCGAGTACATCGAAAAACACGCACATGATGCACGATTCCTTGACGCTTAAGAGGAGGTAACGTGGCAGACGATATCAACAACAACGAGGGTATGGACGAGGCCGGCGACGCCGGCATGCCCGACGATCTGAAGCGCCTGCTTGCCCGTGCTGAGCAGGGCGAGGATGGCGACCCGGACGCCTATAACCCCGATGCCGATGATGATGAGGAAGAAGACGACGACGGCGAGCTCGAGGAGAGCTTTGGCGAAGTCGACCGTGGTGCCTCGGCCGGAGAGGATATCAACGGTGGTCAGCTCCAGATTTCGGAGTTCGGCCGTGAGATGAAGCAGTCGTTCATCGAGTACTCGATGTCGGTCATCACGGCGCGCGCCCTGCCGGACGTGCGCGATGGCTTAAAGCCGGTGCACCGTCGCATCCTGTATGCAATGAACGAGAGCGGCATCTACCCCAACCGTCCGCACAAGAAGTCGGCCTGGACGGTCGGCGAAGTTATCGGTAAGTACCATCCGCACGGCGACTTCGCGGTCTATGAGGCCATGGTCCGCCTGGCACAGTGGTTCTCCATGCGCACGCCGCTCATCGACGGTCACGGCAACTTCGGCAACATCGACGGCGACGGCGCCGCCGCCATGCGTTACACCGAGAGCCGCCTGGCAAAGCCCGCCATGGAGCTCCTGCGTGACTTGCAGAAGGACACCGTCGACTGGCAGCCCAACTACGACGAATCGCTCGCCGAGCCCGTGGCACTGCCTGCACGCTTCCCCAACCTGCTGGTCAACGGCAGCCAGGGCATCGCCGTCGGCATGGCCACCAATATCGCCCCGCATAACCTCACCGAGGCGATCGAGGCCACCTGCTACCTGATCGACAACCCCGACGCCACCGTCGACGAGCTCATGCAGATCATGCCCGGTCCGGACTTCCCCACTGGTGCCATCATCATGGGTAGCGCCGGCATTAGGCAGAGCTACGAGACCGGCCGCGGCTCCATTACCGTGCGCGCCAAGGCTCATGTGGAATCCACCAAGACCGGCCGCAGCCGCCTGGTCTTTACCGAGATTCCCTACATGGTCAACAAGGGCACCCTGCAGGAGAAGATCGCCCAGCTCGTCAACGACAAGCGCATCGAGGGTATCTCGGATATGCGCGATGAGTCCAACCAGAAGGGTATCCGTCTGGTCATCGAGCTCAAGAAGGGCGTCATCCCGCAGGTCGTGCTCAACAACCTGTACAAGTACACCTCGCTGCAGACGACCTTTGGTGCCAACAACCTGGCGCTTGTCAACGGCGTTCCCAAATGCCTGAGCCTGCGCGAGATGCTGCAGCACTACATCGACCACCAGGTCGACGTCGTCACCCGCCGCACCCGCTTTGACCTCAAGAAGGCACAGGCGCGTGCCCATATCCTCGAGGGCTACCTGATGGCTCTCGACCATATCGACGAGGTCATCAGCATCATCCGCTCCTCGCAGACCGACTCTGAGGCCAGCAGCCGCCTGATCGAGCGTTTTGGCTTTACGCCCGAGCAGACCACGGCCATCCTCGAGATGAAGCTGCGCCGCCTGACCGGCCTGGAGCGTGACAAGATTCAGGAAGAGCTGGACGGCTTGCGCCGCGCCATCGCCTACTACGAGGACCTGTTGGCGCACGAGGAGAAAATCCTGGGCGTCATCAAGGAAGAGATGCGCGAGATTTCCAAGAAGTTCGGCGACAAGCGCCGCACCGAGATCAGCCATGTCGAGAAGGGCCTGGACGTCGAAGATCTGATTGCCGACGAGGACATGGTCGTGACCATCACCCACACCGGCTACGTCAAGCGCATCCCGGTGGCCGCCTATCGCGCCCAAAAGCGTGGCGGCAAGGGCGTGTCGGGCGTCAACCTTAAAGAGGACGACGTTATCGACGAGATGTTTATCGCATCCACACACGAGTACGTGCTGTTCTTCTCGAGCAAGGGCAAGGTCTATCGCCTGAAGGTGCACGAGCTGCCGGTTGGCACGCGCCAGGCGCGCGGCACCGCGATCGTCAACCTGCTGCCTTTCGAGGAGGGCGAGAAGATCGCGAGCGTCATCAGCTGCCGCGAGTTCCCCGCCGACGAGTACCTGATGTTTGCCACCAAGAGTGGCATGGTCAAGAAGACCGTGATGAGCGCCTACGACCGTAGCCGCCGCGACGGCCTGATCGCCATCAACCTGAGGGACGACGACGCGCTGCTCGCTGTGCGTCGCGTGCGCGAGGGTGACAAGATCATCATGGCAACCACCGCGGGCAAGGCGATTATGTTCCCCGAGGACCAGGTGCGCGCCACTGGTCGCGATACCAGCGGTGTCCGCGGCATTGGCATGAAGGAAGGCGTGAGCGTTCTTGGTATGGAGATTACCAACGGTAACGGCGACCTGTTTGTCATTACCGAGCGCGGTTACGGCAAACGCACGCCGGTCTCGGATTACCCGGAGCAGAACCGCGGCGGTCAGGGTGTCTACACCATCCAGATGACCGAGCGCAAGGGCAACCTCGCCGCCATGAAGACGGTGGGCCCGCAGCATGAGCTGTTCATCGTGACGGAGGGCGCGACGGTCATTCGCGTCAAGACCGACGAGATCAGCCAAACCGGCCGCGCCACCCAGGGCGTCAAGATGATGGCCGTCGACGACAACGACCGCATCTGCGCCGTAGCGCGCATGACGGCCGCCAAAGAGAAGCCCGAAGGCGAAGGTGCCGAGGCCGCAGCCGACGCCGAAGAGGCCCCAGTCGACCTTGGCGACGGCAACGACATGCCAGAAGATCTCCTCGACGAGTAAGAGGAACTAGCTGGTAGAAAATATCAGACCCCATATCTGTCTCTTATACACATCTCCGAGCCCACGAGACATGCGCAGATCTCG
>USHF01000003.1 GCA_900554465.1 uncultured Collinsella sp. | reverse complement strand
GCGATGGTTCTGCCCGTGAGCAGGCGGCCAGCTGCCAGCGTGTGCTGGGGGCCGGTGCCAACATCGTTACCGAGTACGCCACCAAGCGCTATCGCTCCAACGTGATGAACTGGGGCATGGTGCCCTTCCAGATGGAGGCCGAGCCCAACTTTGAGGTGGGCGATTACGTCTTTGTGCCGGGTATCCGTGCCGCGCTCGATGGCGACCTGAAGGACATCGCCGCCTACGTGGTGCGCGCCGATGGTGCGGTCGAGCAGATTGAGCTCTACATTGCCGATATGACGGCAGAGGAGCGTGCCATCGTCAAGGCCGGCTGCCTGATCAACTACAACAAGTTCAAGGCCGCTGCCGAGTAGCGCACTTAATTGTCCGCCCGGGGCTTACCCTTTCCCGCCCGCTCACGCGCTTCGCGAGGGCCGCGTTCGGGAAAGGGTAAGCCCCGGGCTACATTTCTGCGTTCTCGTTGGGTCTTGAGGGACGCTAATAAATAGACTTGCTTGATGCCGCCTCTGTTATCGGGGCGGCTTCTTTTTGTTGAAAACCACCACAAAGGGGGCAGGCACCTTTGTGGTGGTGGGGACGAGCTCGATGTTGTTGTGATCGTTGAGCGGCATGTTAATGGGCGGCTCTACAGAATTTCATCTGGGCTGGCGGGTTTGGTTGTTTTGGGGATGCCGAGTTTGGATGACGCGAAATCGTCAACATTGTCCTTAATTCCGTCTTTGGTGTAGACAGTGACCATATAGGTGCTGTGTCCGAATTCGCCCTTGTCGCGTGTTGCCCAGGCATCCCAGTAGGCGGCCCCGTTTCGCCCTTTGATTTTTCCGACACGGCGGAGTTCTGTTCGCTTTAATTTCTGGTTGCTATAGATGGTTCGACCGGCCTCCTCGGTGAGCCCGCACTGTCCAAGCATCTTGTCGAGGACTTGGTTCATGTGGCGCTCATCGGTGTTTGGTGCGTAGTCGTAGGCGAGGGTGATGAAGTCGAGTGGCTGGTCGTCGATTAGATAGTTTAGCGTCTGAGGTCCAAGGCAGAAATAGGGGGAGCATCCGTCGATCTGACCGAGCAGTGGCAACTTTGACTGCCAACTTCCGGTGGGAATTCCATCTTCGTAAAACACGCCGCGACAGATAAAGGAGAGCGAGGTGGCACGCGAGCCGGCGTCGACCATTCCGCATAAATCGAAGGGCGAGGTGATACCAAGGGAAAAGGGCGTGATGACGATAAGGAAGAGCATCACGATGGGTATGGCGAGAATGGCGATGACGTTGCGACCGGTGGAATGAGGCGGCTTCATATGCGCTCCTCGAGACAAAGATCTGTTGAGGATAGGCAGAAATGGATATGTTCAGAGAGCAATTCAAGTTTAATCTCATTGCGCGAGATGGTCGACCGTTAGCGTCGAAAACCACCACAAAGGTGCCTGTCCCCTTTGTGGTGGTGAGGAGCGCGCGGCTTCTTTTGGTAATAGTGTTAGCTGGCGGTATCATTAGTGCAGGTGGCGAAGGTTTGCATTGTGGGGTGTTTTGCCGTGAGCCGTTCTGCCCGTATTGGATTGATTGTCTTGGCGCTTGCGATCGCTGTGGTTGGCGCGGGCGCTGTCGGTATGGCATTTCTACCTGCTGCGGTGACGGAGCCGGTGGTCAAGCCTGTGACTCAATCTGTCGAACTTCTGACCGGCGACGACAAGCCCGAGACCATTACCGTTGATTTTGATGAGCAGCCGGCTGTGCTGGGTATTAGCAATTATCCGCGTATTCAGCTTGGGGCCATGCGCTATACCACGGATACAAGCCTGATCGATAGGGCGTCCGAGCTACTCAAGGGCAAAACATTTAAGCGTTGGTACGGATATGCGTCCTATCGGGCAAAAGCGAACGACATGGTTGGCGGATGCCACTCGTCCATCGAGCTGGACACTGCAAACGGCGCAAAGTTATGTGATGTCTCGTACGATCCGGGCTACGAGGGCAATGAGGGTCCGGGCATCTACATCATGGACGGCGATGTCGCCTATGTCATGGAGGGCGACCAGACCGAGCTCAACGATTTTATGGGTCAGTGTATCCAAGATGCCTATAAACAGACCTGCTTGCCTGACCCGCAGACTGCACGCGATAGTGGGTCTGCCCGTACATGGCTGTTCGAGGATGAGATGCCCTGGACCGTCGAATCGGGAAGTACGGGTTCGGCGAAGGAGTAGAGACCGCGACCACCACAAAGGTGCCTGTCCTCTTTGTGGTGGTTTTCGGTCTGTCTCGATCTGTAACATCTAGGATCAAAAATGGCTGCTAGATGTTACAGATCGAGACGGTAGCGCGCCTGGGCAGCGGCGGGCTGACATCTCAGTACCCTATCCGTAATTCACTCAGAAAATCTTATATATAGAGACTTAGATTTGTGTATAAGATCGCGTAAAGCTGGCAACAATACTTCTCGAACAACGTGAAGCCGCCCCGTAGGGCGGCCGCCCCAAGAGAGGTGATTCCATGAGAATCGATAAGCTAGCAATGACGTCGCGCGAGGCGCTGCAGACCGCCATGAGCACGGCTGCCGATGAACAGGCCGGCGCGGTGGAGCCGATCCACCTGCTGTCTGCCCTGCTCGGTGCCGGCGAGCGCAATATCTCCGTGATCATCGAGCGCATCGGTGCCGACCCGGCTCAGCTCGCACGCTCCACACAAGATGCCATCGACCATGCGCCCAAGGTGTCGGGCGAGGGTCAGCAGATGGGCCTGTCCAACGAGCTCGTTCGCGTGATCGAGAAGGCCGAGAAAAAGGCCACCAAGATGGGTGACAGCTTTGTGGTGACCGAGCATCTGCTGATGGCACTTGCCGAGGACAAGGGTGAGGCGGGTCGCGTGCTGCGTGACGCCGGCGTGACCAAGGAGCGCATCGAGCAAGTCTACGAGGAACTGCGCGGCGATGACCGCGTGACGTCTGCCGAGGACAAGACGCAGTTTGAGGCGTTGGAGCAGTACGGTCGCAACATCTGCGATCTGGCTCGCGCCGGCAAGCTCGACCCGGTCATCGGCCGTACCGACGAGATCCGTCGTACTATTCAGGTTCTGTCCCGCCGCACCAAGAACAACCCCGTGCTTATCGGCGAGCCGGGCGTCGGCAAGACGGCCATCGTCGAGGGCATTGCTCAGCGAATCGTGGCCGGCGACGTACCGAGCACCCTGCGCGACCGCGACCTCATCGAGCTCGACATGAGCGCGCTGGTCGCCGGCGCCAAGTACCGCGGCGAGTTCGAGGACCGCTTGAAGGCCGTGCTCAAGGAAGTGCAAAAATCCGAAGGCAAGGTCATCCTGTTCATCGATGAGCTCCATACCATCGTGGGCGCGGGTGCCACCGAGGGCTCCATGGACGCCGGCAACATCCTCAAACCGGCGCTCGCTCGTGGCGACCTGCACGCGATCGGCGCGACCACGCTCGACGAGTACCGCAAGTACATCGAGAAGGACGCGGCGCTCGCCCGTCGTTTCCAGACCGTGATGGTCAGCGAGCCTACCGTCGAGGACACCATTTCAATCCTGCGTGGCCTGAAGGAGAAGTACGAGATCTTCCACGGCGTACACATCACCGATAGCGCGCTCGTGGCTGCCGCCGACCTCTCCGACCGCTACATCACCGATCGCTTCCTGCCCGACAAGGCTATCGACCTGGTCGATGAGGCCGCGAGCCGCCTGCGCATGGAACTCGACAGCATGCCGGTCGAGATCGACGCCACCACGCGTCAGCTCACCCAGCTGCAGATCGAGGAACAGGCGCTCATGAAAGAGACCGACGACGCCTCTAAGGAGCGTTTGGAGGCTCTGCGCCAAGAGATTGCCGAAGTCCAGGAAAAGCTCAACGTGCAAAAGGCCGGCTGGCTCAACCAAAAGAACGCCATCGACCACGTGCAGGAGCTTAAGGGCCAGCTTGACGCGGCCAAGAGCGAAGAGGAGCGCGCGACGCGCAACGGCGATCTGGGCCGTGCGTCCGAGCTTCGCTATTCTGTGATCCCGGGTCTGCAGCAGCAGATTCAGGATTCCGAGGCTGCGCTCGAGGCGCAAAAGCAGCAGGACGGCGAGGGCCTCAACGAACAGGTGACCTCCGACGAGATCGCCGAGGTCGTGAGCGCCTGGACCGGTGTGCCCGTGTCCAAGATGATGCAGGGCGAGCTCGACAAGTTGAAGGGCTTGGAGGGCGAGCTGCATAAGCGCGTTATCTGTCAGGACGAGGCCGTCTCCGCTGTAGCCGCGGCCGTGCGTCGCAGCCGTGCGGGTCTCTCCGACCCAGACAAGCCCATCGGCAGCTTCTTCTTCCTGGGCCCCACCGGCGTAGGCAAGACCGAGCTCGCCAAGGCGCTGGCCGAGTGCCTGTTCGATGACGAGCGCGCGCTCGTGCGTATCGACATGTCCGAGTATATGGAGAAGTTCAGCGTCCAGCGTCTGATCGGTGCGCCCCCGGGATACGTGGGCTATGACGAGGGCGGCCAGCTCACCGAGGCCGTGCGCCGTCGTCCCTACTCCGTGATCTTGCTCGACGAGATGGAGAAGGCTCATCCGGATGTCTTTAACGTGCTGCTGCAGGTGCTCGACGACGGCCGTTTGACCGACGGTCAGGGTCGCCAAGTGTCCTTCAAGAACACGATTATCATCATGACGTCCAACGTGGGCTCCAAGGCTATCGCCGATCTGTCCGGCAAGGACGAGGAGGAGATGCGCCATCAGGTTGACGGGGCCATGGCTCAAACCTTCCGCCCCGAGTTCCTCAACCGTATCGACGATATCGTGGTGTTCCATCCGCTCGGCATGGCGCAGATCGAGAAGATCGTCGACATCCAGCTCGCCGACGTCCGCGCGCGTCTGGCCAAGGAGCGCATGACGCTGGCCATCACCCCGGCGGCCAAGCAGATGCTCGCCGTGGGCGGCCTGGACCCGGTCTTTGGTGCCCGTCCGCTCAAGCGTCTCGTGCAGCGCGAGGTCGTGGATGCCATTGCCGCCGCTATCATCGACGGCACGGTGCGCGAGGGCGATCAGGTGACGGTCGATGTCGACAAGGACGGCGGCTTTACCGTCGTGTGCGACAACACGCCGGCGGCCACCTACGAAGTCCCCGACGCCGAGTAGATTTTGGGCCGGCTTTAAAACCGCCCCTCATCGCAAAACGCCAAGGGCGGCGGATCCAATCGGGTCCGCCGCCCTTTTTCGTGCGACAATCGATGGTGTTGAACGTGAGTACATGGCAAGGAGCTATGCAGATGACAGACAAGAACAAGACGAACACGCCGGCGACCGATGCCGCACCCGCCGCACCTAAGCCTGCGCCTAAACCGGCGCCCAAGCCGCGCGACCCCTATATCCGTGCCGAGAACGAGGATGACGACGGCTACGATCCTTATAGCGATCGTCGCCCCGAGCGCGAGCCCCTCTTCGAAGCCGACCCCTGGCGTTAAGTAGCTCATTTGGGACGGGGCTTTTTTAGCTACTTTGTTTTCGGCTAGAGGCGTTCATGCCTGCCCCCTCGGCCGCTCGATATCCTCCGGGAGGGGCCACTAATAGAAAACTTGCTTATCCATTAATCAAGATACGCATAATCTTGCTCTCCTGCTAATCAAGAATCGTTATAATCTTGATTAGCAGGAGAGCAAGATTGGAGAATTATGGCATTCAACGACTTGGTGGCTCAAAAAATAAAGGACTTTGAGCAACAGGGGATTCCGCAGGTCTTTGAGCGCGACCTTGATCTGGGCAACCCGCAGGAGCCAAAGCGCGACAACATCGTATATGTGATTGTGGGCGCCCGTCGTTGTGGAAAGACGTATCGCCTGTATCAGGAGATACGGCGGCTTCAGGGCCAAGGCGTCGAGCTTGACCGGATGCTATATTTCAATTTTGAGGATGAGCGCTTGCGTCCGTATGAGCCATCGCTACTAGCGGACGTGCTCGATACATTCTATGCACTATATCCTGCTGCTCGAGGCGAGGGCGCCTACCTTTTCTTTGACGAGATCCAGGAAATACCCGAATGGGGTGCGTTTCTGCGACGCGTGGTCGATACGGAGAAGGCGACCGTTTACGTGACGGGATCTTCTTCTAAGATGCTGTCCTCAGAACTTAAGAGCGAGTTCAGGGGCCGTTCTCTTGTGCGAGAGCTTTTTCCGTTGAGTTTTTCGGAATACGTCCGATATAAGACGGGGGGCGTTCCTGAGTCGAACGCGCCCTTCTCCTCAAGCGCTGCAGCGTTGCTCCGACACCATCTGGTCGGATATCTCGAGCGAGGGGGATTCATCGCGACACTTGAGCAGACGCCCGCAGACGCGATTCAGCTGCTACAGGAATATGCGTCGCGAACGGTCGCCATGGACGTCGTTGAACGTTACGACGTCAAGAACCCCCGTTTGGCCTCGCTGTTTCTGGCGCGGTGCATGGCATCTTCGGGACGAGAGCTGTCAGTGAACAAAGTGTACAACGAGTTCAAGAGCAGACAGATATCCGTCAGTCGAAATACGCTCAGCGACTTACTTGAGTATTACGAGGACGCCTACCTGCTGTTTTCGGTGCCGGAGTTCACGCGTTCGCTTGCAAATAATACGCGGTCTGCGTCTAAGGTCTACGCCGTCGATCCTGCGATGTTCGGAGCGTTCTCCCCCGCATCGGCATTGGATCATGGTCAGAGGCTCGAGACCGCGGTGTTCAATGCGCTCAGAAGAAGGACCCCCGCCGTGCGGCCCGGTTCGGTTTGCCGCCTGCTGATTAAAGATAAGAATAAAAGCCATGAGGTGGACTTTGTGGCTGGGGATGCACTGCTCATGCAGGCTTACGGCCTGATTCAGGTAAGTGTGGATATGACAAGCGAGAAAACGCGCGAGCGCGAAATTGCCGCGCTCGATGCCGCGATGGCCCAGTTTGATCTTGGCGAGTCGGTAATCGTTACCATGGATGAGCAGGCCGATATTCCATGCAAACACGGCGTGGTACATGCTGTGCCCGCATGGAAGTGGCTCCTTTCCTAATCGTCTATGGATTTGCGAGGCCAGGACTCAGGTGTCATGGTCCGCTAGTCCTGGGCCTTGATGCTCGGCAGGAGAATCTGGGCGAGGTAGTCGGTCTCGAGTTTGGTCGCGGCGTCTGCCTTGCCGTCTTTGCCGACCAGTACGTTCTTGATCTGGCTATAGGTGTAGCGGTTACCGGTCGTGAGCTCGATAAGCTCAATGGCCGTGTCCATGGGGTAGGTTGACACGGGATTCTGCGTCCGTCCGTTGATGGTCTGGGGCACCACGTACGGATAGACGGGGCCGCTGGCGTAGACGGTATAACCGTTGCCTAGATTGGCCGCACCCAAAACCGTATCGCCCTCATCGGGCGTAAAGCTCTCGCCCTCGCGCACCGCGACGAGCGTCACAATCGGCGTATCGCTGTCGCCGGCAAGATAGATGCATAGCGTGCTGCCATTTTGCCAAGTCTCGACCTTGCCGTACCACTCGACGGGGATATCGAGCTGGTAGAGGTCGGTTGCCTTGTGGCGAGCGTCAGCATCGCGGGCTGCCTGTGCCTTTTGCGCGCTCACGGCATTGACGGCGGCGTCGCGCCGCGCGGTTGCCGCCTGCTGGAGCACCTTGGCGGTGGCGGCGGAGCTCGCGCCTCCCTCCTCGGCATATTTGGCGGCGGCATCGATCTGGTCGTCGGTTACCGTGTCGGCCGAAGGCACCTTGAGCTTAAAGGCGGCCTGGCTGCTTAGGTCCTGTCCGTCGCTCTTGATCGTGACCTGCGCCTTGGTGGTCGGCACGGTATAGACGGTGCCGTCGGACGCGATGGGGGAGGCAGCGATGGAGAGCGTGTAGTCACCGGGTAGCAGTTTGATGCCACGGCCGTGCTCGTCAACATAGAGTGTTTCGCTCACGGAGGATCCGTCAGAATCCTGGCCACTCACTTGTACGGGAATCTTGGAGCCGGCGGAACAGTCGAGGCCCGCGGCATGCACGCCAATCTGCACCGACATCATCGTGTGGGCATTGGCGGCGACAGCGGCAGCCTGCTCTTGCTGATATCCGTTCCAGGCAGCATAGCCTGCACCGCCGGCGACGAGCGCGACGGCCACGACACCGGCGACCATCAGATTGCGGCGCTTGGGCGACATCTTGCGATGGCGGACCTCGGCTTCGTGTGCCGAGGGAACGGACGGCAGGGGAATATCGCCCATGGCGATGGTCTCATCCACGGCTGGTGCGGAACCCAGGCCAGGAAGCTCGCGAGTCAGCGAATCTTCGGCCGGTAAGCTGTCGAGCAAGACGGTTTCCTCGCCCGTGTCGGATTCGGGCTGGTCGTCGGCCTCGCTATCGTCCTCTTCGGCTTCGTCAGGAGCGTCTTTGGCGTCGCCGCCTTCGTCCTCAGTGTCTTCGTGCACCTCGTCTTGCGCGTCGACGACCGAATCGCTAAACGAGAGCTCGTCTAGCGCGATCCGGTCAAGGCTCTCCAGGGCTTCGGCACATGCTTCCGCATCCTGGGCCGCATCCTCGCGGCCATACGTCTCATCGCTCATATATCCCCCAATGCAATATCGGCTCAACACTGTACCCAAAAATGGAGCCATATAAAGCGCATACGAAATATAAGATCCGATTTAACCTGAGCGCATCGTTCGGCCGCATCCTCGCGGCAGCAAAAGGCCCCCGGAACGCGGACGAATCACATTCCGGGGGCTCTGCAATGCGTTGAGTTGCGCGGAGCCGGCTATGCTGCTTCACATTCAAGCGGCGTTTGCGCCGGGCATGTTACTCGGCGTGCGCGTAATCAACCTTGGCGCGGCGAGCGGTAGCCTTCTCCCAATCGCTGGTGCCCTCAAAGACGTCCTGCTTGTAGGGATTGCGGCCGAGCTTCTTGGCACGGTAGACGATGTAGATGATCGCGGCGACGTTGGCGACCAGCGCGGCGATCGAGACCGCGGTAGCGGCGCCGGGGTCGAGCGTGGAGTGGGTCACAAAGATGGACTCCTCCTGGAAGTACGGGAATACCTGGGCAAACATGCACCAAATAGCCAGCGTAAAGGCACGGTTCTGGATCCAGCCGCCCTTGTTCCAGATAAAGGCGGCGACGGTGGGCGCCAGCAGCAGTGCAAAGCCGCAGAACCAGGAGTGGGTGGGCAAGCAGTTGTAGGTGTAGCAGAAGTTCCAGATATCGTAGGCGATGATGTAGACCCAGGTCATGTCGGGCCACAGCATGTCGGTCTTGTCCTCAGAGGCGTAGACACTCCACCAACCGGTCATGCAGAAGATGTTGATGATACCGGCGATGCCGTTGAACACGTTGTTCCAGCCGGCGAGCTGCGTGGCGCCCTCGGAGGTGACCCAGGTGGACTCGCCCAGGACAAAGAAGTGATAGGCGCTCTCAAAGTCGGACACGACGGCGATCATGATGTTGATGGCGACGATCACAAACGGCCACGCGCGGAACCAATGCGCCTTGCCGATCTTGCCCCACTGGTACTTAATGGCAATGAAGCCCCAGCAACCGGCCAGCGCCGCGTATACCTTGGCGTAGTGGAACCAGCTGTTCTGGTACACATGGGTGGGGTTGGTGAGCGCCCACTCGGCACCCTGTGAGACGCCGATGGCGATAGCGACGCAGTAGATGGTCATGGCCAGCGGAGCCACGCCAAAGATGATGGCCGCGCCCAGCTTGGTGCGGCGGCCGACCTCGTTGAGCACGATCAGGCCAATAAAGACCATGGCCCAGCCGGCCCAGTGGATAAGGGTATTGCTACCCTAAACATCGAACAGCATGCTGCTCTCCTTTCACAAGCCCGCGGCCCCTCTTCTGATCGCGGGCAGTTTGGCCAAATGTCGTCAGTTCTGGGGCTTGCGCTCCTGATACTTGGCGGTATAGCCCTCGATATGGAGCGTCGAGGCGATGATTTCCTTGACTGTCTCGTCGGGCACATCGGGGTGCGTGCGGATATACATCAGCAGCCCCATGATGAGGGTGTAGAACGTCTCGTAGACATGGTCGATGCGTAGCTCGTGATGGGCGACAAAATCCACCACGGTGGTATCGCAGATATACTGCGCCACGCGCTGGACCACGTTGTGCAAAAAGCCGCCGTAGAGCGCGCCGCTGCTCGAGGTGAGCGTGCTCGGCAACTCGTGGCCGCTCACGACCAGGCGCTTAAAGAGCGGAGCAACGGTGTCGAGTGCGCCTTCGATGTCGCCAACCGTGCGGCTGGCGTTCCACTGCTCGAGCTCGGCGATAAAGCCGTCGATTGCCTCGTCCATAACGGCGGTGACGGCGGCATCCATATCGGCAAAGTAGTGGTAGAACAGCGAACGCGCGCAGCCAGCCCGCTTGGTCACGGCCGATACCGAAAGATGGGACACACCAAGCTCGGCGCTCACGGCGCGCACAGCGGCGAGGATCTCGCGACGGCGCTCGTCGCCCGTCAGGCGTTTTGCCGCGCTATCGGATGCGGGGACGGCATCGACCACAGAGATATCTGCTGCGTTGTTGCCCATGTTTTGCCGCCTTTCATCCTCTTTTGCCTGACCGTTCGCCTAACAGTCTTGAATATTGTTGACGGTTCGTCAATACTGTTTTTGACACAATGTCAACAATAGCGGGTGAACGGCATGGGGGCATGTCGAACCCGTACAAAGAGGGGCGCCGCGGTCTCGCCGGGCTGTGGCAAGAGAAGGGACGACTATGATTCTCAGCGGACCGGGGATTAGCTATACCGAGCCCGATATCGGCGCGGAGTTCGTGCCGCCGATACCGGAGCATCCGCGCGAGGCCATCGTCAAACTGTGTGAGCACTGCACCAACCGCCTGCTGCACCGCGACGAGCTGCTGGGCTACGAGTACTGGTCGTTTGCCGAGGCCGCAACCGACGAGCAGGCCGAAGTGCTCTGCAAGATGAAGATGCGCCGTCCCTATACGCTGCCCGAGATGGTCAAGCTCACCGGCATGCCCGAGGCCGATATCGAAAAAATGCTCGACGACATGAGCTACACGGGTCTGCTCGAGTACAACTGGGAAAACCCCGAGCGCGCCAAGCAGTGGGTGCTGCCCATGCTGGTGCCGGGTTCCGCCGAGTTCCTCAACATGCGCATGGGCCAGCTCGAGGAGCACCCGGTCTATGCCAAGTTCTTTGAGCAGGCGTCCAAGGGACCGCTGTCCAAGGCCACGCCGATGGTGCCGCCCGGAGGCGCCGGCATCGGCATGCATGTCATTCCGGTCGAGAAGGCCATCGATGCCGCGAGCACCTCGGTGCCGATCGAGCATATCGAGCATTGGCTCAACAAATACGAGGGTAAATATGCCGCCAGCACCTGCAGCTGCCGCGCGAGCCGTCGCGTGATGGGAGAGGGCTGCGCCGACGACCCGGCCGATTGGTGCATCGCCGTGGGCGATATGGCCGACTATGTGGTTGAGACCGACCGCGGCCATTACGTGACGCGCGACGAGGTCTACGACATCCTGCGCCAGGCCGAGGACAACGGCTTTGTGCACCAGATCACCAATATCGACGGCGAGAACAAGATCTTCGCTATCTGCAACTGCAACGTCAACGTGTGCTACGCCCTGCGCACCTCTCAGCTGTTCAACACGCCCAACCTGTCGCGCTCTGCCTATGTCGCCAAGGTCGAGAAGGACAAGTGCGTTGCCTGCGGTCGCTGCGTTGAGGTGTGCCCGGCCGGCGCCGCCAAGCTCGGCCAGAAGCTCTGCAGCAAAAAGGCCGGCGGACAGGTACCCGAGTATCCGCGCCAGGAGCTGCCCGACGCCACCAAATGGGATCACACCAAGTGGTCGCCCAACTACCGCAACGACAACCGTATCGAGACGCATGAGTCCGGCACCGCTCCCTGCAAGACGGCCTGCCCCGCGCACGTTGCCGTTCAGGGCTATTTGAAGCTCGCGGCTCAGGGTCGCTATGACGAGGCCCTAGCACTCATTAAGCGCGAGAACCCGTTGCCCGCTATCTGCGGCCGCGTGTGCAACCGCCGCTGTGAGGATGCCTGCACCCGCGGCCGTGTGGACGCCGCCGTGGCTATCGACGAGGTCAAGAAGTTCATCGCCCAGCGCGATCTGGATGCCGCGACCCGCTATGTCCCGCCTGTGGTGACCCCGACGCGTGCCGGCGGCTTCGACCAGAAGATCGCCATCATCGGTGCCGGTCCGGCCGGCCTGTCCTGTGCTTTCTACCTGGCCGAGAAGGGCTACAAGCCTGTCGTGTTCGAGAAAAACGAGCGCCCGGGCGGCATGCTCACCTACGGCATTCCCAGCTTTAAGCTGCAGAAGGATGTTATCGAGGCCGAGGTCGAGGTCATTCGCCTGATGGGTGCCGAGTTCCGCTATGGCGTGGAAGTCGGTCGCGACGTGACGCTCGACGAGCTGCGCGCGCAGGGCTTTAAGGCCTTCTACGTTGCCATTGGCTGCCAGGGCGGCCGCCTTGCCGGCATTCCGGGCGAGGATGCCGAGGACGTGACCGTGGCCGTCGACTTCCTTCGCGAGGTCAACAGTGGCAAGATCGACGCGCTGCCCGGGTGCACCATCGTGGTGGGCGGCGGCAACGTGGCCATCGACGTCGCGCGCAACGCCTGCCGTCTGGGTTCCGAGCATGTTGAGATGTTCTGCCTGGAGAGCGAGGCCCAGATGCCTGCCAGCGAGGAGGAGCGTCGCGAGGCCATTGAGGACGGCGCGCACATTAGCTGCGGCTGGGGCCCCAAGGAGATTCACCTGGACGAGGCCGGTCGTGTGTGCGGTATCACCTTCAAGCGCTGCACGCGTGTCTTTGACGACGAGGGCCGTTTTGCGCCCGAGTATGACGAGAACGACTTGCGCCGTGTCGATGCCGACCGTGTCGTCATGTCGATTGGCCAGTCCATTGTGTGGGGCGACCTGCTGGCTGGCTCCAAGGTGGAGCTCGGCCGCGGCCAGGGTGCCCTTGCCGATCCGCAGACGTACCAGACCGCCGAGCCCGACATCTTTGTGGGCGGCGACGTCTATACCGGTCCCAGCTTTGCTATCGACGCCATCGCCGCCGGTCACGAGGCCGCCGTGTCCATCCATCGCTTTGTGCAGCCGGGCTCCACGCTCACCATCGGCCGCAACCAGCGCCGCTACACCGCGCTTGACCGCGACGATGTTGTGATTGAGAGCTATGACAACGCAAGCCGCGAGGTGGCACGTGTCGACCGCGAGCGCGAGAAGGCTGCGCCCTTTAGCGAGTACGTCGAGACCTTTACCGAGGAGCAGGTACGCGCCGAGACCGCTCGCTGCCTGGGCTGCGGTGCCTCGATCGTCGACCCCAACAAGTGCATCGGCTGCGGCCTGTGCACCACCAAGTGCGCGTTTGACGCCATCCATCTGGATCGCGACCGCCCCGAGTGCTCCACGATGGTCAAATACGAGCAAAAGCTCCCCAGCCTCGGCAAGTACGCTTTGAAGCGTGCGATCAAAATCAAATTTGGGAAGAAGTAAAAGAATCTACCAAGTAAGTGAACGGCGCAGAAGGCGGTTGGACAGCGAGCGGGTCCCAGGCGTGGCGAGGTGCCTTGAAAGAGGAGGGCATAGGGCTTTTGCCCATGCCCGACGATTGAAAGGCAGATCGCCCGTCTGGGGCTCGCGCAGCGTCAAGCCGACCGCCGTTCGGTAGAACGGCGGAAGGAAATAAAGTGCACGAGCTCGGGATTGTTTATCACATCATTCGCGATGTCGAGAATGTGGCGCGCGCCAATGGCGTGAGTCGCGTTTCGAGCGTGACGCTGCTCCTGGGCGAGGTCTCGGGCGTCGTTCCCGATCTGCTGCTTGATGCTTGGCGCTGGGCGGCAGATAAAAAGCCTATCACGCAGGGCGCGGAGCTTATTGTGGAGCCTGTCGAGGCCGTGACGCATTGCGAGGCGTGCGGCTGCGACTACGCGACGGTCGAGCACGGCAAGACCTGCCCCCATTGCGGTAGCGGCGAGACCTATCTGCTGCAGGGCCAGGAGGTCATGATCAAGCAGATCGAGACCCCCGACGAGGACCCGACAGACGCTGCCCCCGACGGCCTCTCCGATGCCCCCGATGCCGTCGACGCCGCCAACCCCCTCCACATCGCCTAACTTAGTCGTTGGGGACGTTCTTAAACGACTAGTCATTAAAGAACGTCCCTAACGACTACTTTGCTAGAGCATATTTCTTACCATTAGTCAAGCACCATCTGTTTAGACGAAATAGCCTCAACCCGAGCACATTTGTGTCTGTTTAAAACCGGCAATAATGAACAGCGTGCTCAATTCGGTCATGTAAATAGATCAGCTATCAATCCTCAGCAGCAAATCAGCCAAAATACTGGAATGTAATCAGCTTGTAACAAAACAAGACGTTTAAACAAATAATGCTACCTTTTGCAGTTTTTCAAACAATTCTGCTGTATTTGCAGCTATACTCCATAACTGTCGTGTAGGAAATACGTAGACAAAAAGGAGGTTATGTGATGGTAAGTATTGTTCTTGCTAGCCATGGTGACTTGGCGGCTGGAATCAAGCAGACGGGATCGATGGTCTTTGGCGATCAGCCGTCTGTTGCCGTGGTCTCGCTCGAGCCGAGCATGGGCCCCGACGACTTCCGTGCCAAGGTCGAGGAGGCAATCGCTTCCTTCGAGGACCAGGAGCAGGTGCTCTTCCTCGTTGATCTGTGGGGCGGCACGCCGTTCAACCAGATCAGCGGGCTCATCGAGGGCCACGATTCCTGGGCTATCGTCACCGGTGTCAACCTGCCTATGCTCATCGAGGCATATTCGCAGCGCTTTGACGCAAAGAACACTGCACATGCGATCGCAAAACATCTCGTGACTGAGGCTAAGGCCGGCGTGCGCGTCAAGCCCGAGTCTCTGGAGCCCGAGGAGAAGAAGCCGGCTGCGGCCGCCGCTGCTCCTGCGGGTGCCATTCCTCCGGGAACGGTGATCGGCGACGGGCACATCAAGATCGCCCACGTCCGTATCGACACGCGCCTGCTGCATGGTCAGGTGGCCACCACGTGGACCAAGCAGATCAACCCCAACCGCATCATCGTGGTCTCCGACGGCGTTGCTCACGACGAGCTCCGCAAGACCATGATCGAGCAGGCTGCCCCTCCGGGAGTCCACGCCAACGTCGTGCCTATCAAGAAGATGGCCGAGGTCGTCAAGGACACGCGCTTTGGCGACACCAAGGCGATGCTGCTGTTCGAGAACCCGCAGGATCTGCTCAGGGCCATCGAGGCCGGCGTCGACATCAAGGAAGTCAACATCGGTTCCATGGCCCACTCCAAGGGCAAGGTCGTCGTCACCAACGCTGTCGCTATGGGCGATGACGATGTCAAGACCCTCGAGGCTCTCAAGGCCAAGGGCGTCAAGTTCGAGGTCCGCAAGGTTCCTTCGGATTCCTCCGAGGATCTCGACGCCATGTTGAAGAAAGCAAAGGCCGAACTGGCCGCTCAAGCATAGTAAAGGAGGGTCCGATACATGTCCGCGCTTACTATTCTTCTAATCGCGATTATCGCGCTGCTTGCCGGTATGGAAGGCGTTCTGGATCAGTTCCAGTTCCATCAGCCGCTCGTTGCGTGCACGCTTATCGGTCTCGTAACCGGTCACCTTCAGGAGGGCATTCTCCTGGGCGGTTCGCTTCAGATGATGGCTCTTGGTTGGGCTAACGTCGGCGCCGCCGTCGCACCTGACGCCGCTCTGGCCTCGGTCGCTTCTTCGATCATCATGGTGCTCGCCCTCAACGGCGGCGCCACCGATTCGGCCAAGGCCGTTACCGCCGCCATCGCCGTCGCCGTCCCGCTGTCGGTCGCTGGTCTGTTCCTGACCATGATCTGCCGTACCCTGGCCACCGCTATGGTTCACGGCATGGACGCCTGCGCCGAGAAGGGCGACTTCGCCGGCATCGAGCGTTGGCAGTACGCCGGCATCCTCATGCAGGGTGTTCGTATCGCCATCCCGGCAGTGCTCCTGTGCATCATCCCGGCCGAGGCCGTTACCAACGCGCTTAATGCTATGCCCGACTGGCTGTCCGGCGGCATGGCTGTCGGCGGCGGCATGGTCGCTTCCGTCGGCTACGCCATGGTCATCAACATGATGGCCACCAAGGAGACCTGGCCGTTCTTCATCCTCGGCTTCGTCCTGGCTGCCATCCCTCAGCTCACGCTGATCGCCCTGGGTCTCATCGGCATCTCCCTCGCCCTCATCTACCTTGGCCTTAAGGATCTGGCCAAGCAGGGTGGCGGCATGGGCGGTGGCTCCGGCGACCCGCTCGGCGACATTCTGAATGATTACGAGTAGGAAGGGAGTGATACATATGGCAGAGAACAAGATTCAGCTTTCTAAGGCCGATCGTCAGAAGGTTTGCTTCCGTCATCAGTTCCTTCAGGGCTCGTGGAACTACGAGCGTATGCAGAACGGTGGCTGGTGCTACTCCATGATCCCTGCGATCAAGAAGCTCTACACCAGCAAGGACGACCAGATTGCCGCGCTTAAGCGCCACCTGGAGTTCTATAACACGCACCCCTATGTTTCCTCCCCCGTCATGGGCGTTACCCTCGCCCTCGAGGAGGAGCGCGCCAACGGTGCCCCGATTGACGACGTCGCCATCCAGGGCGTCAAGGTCGGTATGATGGGCCCGCTCGCCGGCGTCGGCGACCCCGCCTTCTGGTTCACCCTTCGCCCGATCTTGGGTGCTCTGGGTGCTTCCCTGGCTCTGTCTGGCAGCATTGCCGGTCCGCTGCTGTTCTTCTTCGCGTGGAACATTATTCGTTACGCCTTCGAGTGGTATACGCAGGAGTTTGGCTATAAGGTCGGCTCCTCCATCGCCAAGGACCTCTCCGGCGGTCTGATGGGCAAGGTCACCGAGGGTGCTTCCATCCTGGGTATGTTCATCATCGGCGCCCTGGTCGAGCGCTGGGTGTCCATCTCCTTCACCCCGGTCGTCTCCAAGGTCACGCAGTCCGCTGGCGCCTATATCGACTGGGCCAACCTGCCCGCCGGTTCTGAGGGCATCAAGCAGGCATTGACGATGTACAGCTCTGTCGGTGCCAACGCACTCGACCCGGTGAAGGTCACCACGCTTCAGGCCAACCTCGATCAGCTCATCCCCGGCCTTGCCGCCGTGTGCCTGACCCTTCTGGTCTGCAAGCTCCTCAAGAAGAAGGTCAGCCCGATCGTCATCATCCTGGCTCTCTTCGCCGTCGGCATCATCGGTCGCGTCTGCGGCTTCATGTAAGCACGCTTCGGCTTAAGACCGAGAGTTGCTAGGCAAGGGCTTTTGAGCCATTGAAACGGACCGCACCCGGTGGGTACACTGGATGCGGTCCGATTGTTTTTATTGGAGGGCGAGGCGCGTATGGCGCAATCTCAGAACAGCACGGTCGATCTGGCAACGCCGGCAACCTGCCTGATGGGGCTTACCAGTCACGGTAACGTGATGGTGGGCAATAAGGCGTTTGAGTACTATAACGAGCGTAATCCCGAGGATTATATCCAAATCCCGTGGGACGAGGTCGACTATATTGCCGCCGAGGTTTTGCGCGGCACCAAGAAGATTACGCGTTTTGCCATCTTTACCAAAGAGAATGGCCACTTTACGTTTTCGACGCGCAATGACAAGGAAACGCTTCGCGCGGTGCGTAAGTACATTGACGAGGACAAGCTCGTTCGTTCGCCCGACTTTATCGATGTGACGGCCAAGGGTGCCAAGAGCATCCCCTCCGTTATCAAAAACCTTTTCCACAAAGGCAAGTAGTCATTAAAGAGCGCCCCCTCAAAGTGGGGCGCAGTCTCCCATGTGGCTCGATCGGGAAAGTGCATCCCAGTTCGAGCGTCGATTCCGGGATGTAGTTTCCGGAACGGGGTCGTTTGGGAAACCGTGTCCCGTTTCGAGCCGAAATTCTGGGTCACAGTTTCCCAGCGAGGTCTCATGGGGAAAGTCTGACCCAGAATTTGCCTGGATAGTGGGACGCACTTTCCGGAGGGCTGTTCCACCGCAACTTCGAAGAGTGGCTATACGTTGCATTACAGCGGCGTAAATCTGCTACACTAGTACAGCATGCCTCCGTAGCTCAGGGGATAGAGCACCGCTCTCCTAAAGCGGGTGTCGACGGTTCGAATCCGCCCGGGGGCACCAGAGATTTGTCGAGCCCGGTACACCGCCACGGTGCCGGGCTCTTCTGGTTCATGCCATGTCAAAAACGAAGCGCCCGCTTGCTGGGGGAGCAAGCGGGCGCCTGTGAGCGAATATGTTTGCGGCGAGAGCCGTAATGAGCGGTTGGGTTGCGACTAGTTGGTCGTACCGGAATCGTCGCCCGTGCTCGTGCCTGAACCCGAACCAGAGCCAGAAATCGAAACCGTCAACGTGATCGTGTTGTCGGTGGACTGCTTACCGGTGGGGGAGACGCCCGTAACGGTGGCGTTTTCGTTGCCGCTCACGGGGTTGCCGTTCTGGTCGCAGAACGCGATGTTGTAGAACCCGGCGTTGTTGAGCGCGGTGACGGCGGCGGAGATGCTCTTGCCGTACAGGTTACCCGGAACGCTGGCCTTGCCGGACTTCTTGGCAATGACGACGGTAATCGTGGCGCCGGGCTTCTGCTTACCGCTGGGGTTCCAGCTGATCACGGTGCCCTCGGTAACCGAGTCGTTCTCCTGGTAGCTCACGTCGACGCCAAAGCCTGCCATATCGAGGGCGTTGCGCGCCTGGGCCTCGGTCATGTCGGTTAGGTCGGGGACGGACGTGGTATCCGGGCCGCTCGAGACCTTGTATGAGATGGTCGTGCCCTTCGCGACTTCCTTACCGGCTTCGGTGCCCTGCTCAAAGACCTGGCCCTCATCGGCCTCGTTGGCCTCCTCGGAGGCGTTGCCCTTCAGGCCAACGCTTGCCAGCGCGGCTTCTGCCTGGTCCTTGGTCAGGCCGACAAGCTTGGGAACTTCAACCTTCTCGGAGGGCTTGGGGCCCTTGGAGATTACCAGGTTCACCTTGGTGCCCTTGGCCTTCTTGGTGTTGCCGTTGGGCGTCTGCTCGGCGACCTTGCCCTCGTCGACATCGTCGTTGTAGCTTTGGTCGATGGTGCCGACCTCGAGGCCGGCTTCCTTGATCAGCTCGACGGCAGTCTGCTGGTCCTTGCCCAGTACATCGGGAACGGTGACCTGCTCGCCGCCAAAGAGTCCTGTGGCAAAGGCCACCACGATGCCGATGACGGCAACGGCCGCCACCACGGCGGCGATGATCTTGTTCTTGTTGGATTTGGGCTTTTCGACCTCGTAGGAGCCGGTGGAGCCCGAAACCGAGCTACGGGCGGTATTCTGGCCGCTCACGCCCGAGACGGGACGCACCATGGCGCGCGTCTGATCGGAAAGCTCGCGAGTCTTGGTGGCGCCCAACTCACCGGGGGCACCGATGATGCGTGTGGGCTCCGAGATGTTTACGGCACGGCCCGACAGGTAGCTGTTGAGCACCTGACGAAGCTCGTCGGCGGTCTGGAAGCGGTTTGCCGGGTCCTTCTCCATGCACTTGAGGATGATGCGCTCAAGGTCGGCGTCGACACCGGAGTTGATCTGGCTCGGTGGAATAGGCAGCTCGTTGACCTGCTTGAGTGCGACCGAGATAGCGTCGTCACCGTCAAAGGGAACGCGGCCGGTGGCGCACTCATACATCACGACGCCCAGCGAGTAGATATCCGAGGTGGGGCCGAGGTCCTGACCACGGGTCTGCTCGGGGCTGACGTAGTGGGCGGTTCCCAGCACGTTGTTGTCTTGCGTGAGGTGGCTGTTCTTGGCGCGCGCGATGCCAAAGTCCATCACCTTGATGTTGCCGTCGGGCAGCACCATGATGTTCTGCGGCTTAATGTCGCGGTGGATGATCTCATGCTTGTGAGCGACCGAAAGCGCGGAGCTGATCTGCGAGCCGATCTGGGCGACCTTCTTGGGGTCGAGGGCGCCGTGGCTCTTGATGCCGCTCTTAAGGTCGGTACCGCGCAGGTACTCCATGACGATGTAATAGGTGTCGCCGTCCTTGCCCCAATCGTAGACGCCCACGATATAGGGGGAGGAGAGACCGGCTGCTGCCTGGGCCTCCTGCTTAAAGCGTGCGGCGAAGGTTGCGTCGCCAGCATACTGCGGTAGCATGATCTTGACGGCAACCGTGCGGTCGAGGACCTGGTCCTGTGCACGGTAGACGGTCGCCATGCCGCCTGTCCCCACCTTATCCTTGAGGAGGTATCTTCCCCCGAGGACCCTCTGTTCCATTCCTGCTCCTAACATAACTATTCGCTCAACGATGTGTGTAGTACCTACGATGTGGCCGCTGGGGCCGTGTGGCGCGTTGCCGCTAACTCTTCGGCCGCGGCGCGCCTCGGGTGACCGATTCGATCATGGGCATCACGCTCCCTGTGCGGCGAGCGCTGCGGTCAGGACGATGCCGGCAATCTTGGCCGCCTTGACGTCGTGTTTGTCGTAATCCTCCAAGGCCACCGAGATGGCGACCGTGGGTGAATCGTAAGGTGCAAAGCCAACGAACATCGAGTTGACGTTGGTGCCGCCGATCTCGGCCGAGCCGGTCTTGCCGGCGACCTTGACGCCGGGGACCTGGGCATCGGTGCCGGTACCGGACTGGACGACGGCGAGCATGGCCTGCTTGACCTGGTCGGCCGTGGCGGAGCTGACGGCCTGACCCAGCGAGCGGGACTGCGTGGTCTTGACCACAGTTCCGTCCGGGGCGAGTACCTGGGCTACAAAGTACGGGTCCATGACCACGCCACTGTTAGCGATGGCGGCGGCAATCACGGCGTTTTGCATGACGGTGGTCTGCGGGCCGGGCGTGTGGTCCATGCCGACAGGCTGGCCGGCGCCGGCCCAGGCGGTCTCCCACTCGGTCATGAGCGACGGGTCTGCCATGATGGAGGCCGCGGAGGTCAGGTCCTGGCCGAGCTTTTGGCCGTAGCCAAAGGCGTTGGCAAACTGCACGAGCGTGTTTGCGCCAACTTCGTTTGCCACCTGGCCAAAGACGACGTTGGAGGACACGGCAAAGGCCTGCTGCAGGCTGATGGTGCCGTAGCTCTCGTTGGCATAGTTGGTGACCGGTGCGTTGCCGATGTCCATGGAGCCGGGCGCCTGGTAGGTGCTGGTAAGGCTGGCGGTGCCGGTCTCGAGTGCCGCGGAAAGCGTAACGACCTTAAACGTGGAGCCCGGCGTGTACAGCGCGTCCATGGCGCGATTGTACATAGAGCCGTCCTCGCCGCCGCCAGCCTGCAGCAGGGCGTCGATGTTGGTGTTGTCGTAGGTGGGCGAGCTGGCACATGCGAGCACCGCGCCGGTACGCGGGTCGATGACCACTACAGCGCCCTTAAAGCCCTTGAGTGCCTGCTCGGCCGCCGTCTGGATGCGCGAGTCGATGGTGAGCTTGGCGGTGTTGCCCGGCTGGGTCTGGCCCGCGAGCGACGCGATGGCGTTGTTCCAGCTGGAGTAGTCCTTAGAACCGGTGAGTGTGTCGTTCATGACGCTCTCGATGGCGGTGGTGCCATACTGCTGGCTCACGTAGCCAACCACGTGCGCTGCCAGGTTACCGTTGGGGTAGGAGCGTACGTAGGTGCCGTCCTCCTGCTGCAGCGACTCGGCCAGCGTCACGCCGTCGGACGTGATGATGGAACCGCGCTGGATGTACTTGGAGCGGGCGATGGTGTGGTTGTTGGTCGGCATGTCCTGATAGTCCTTGGCCTTGATGACCTGGACATAGGTGAGGTTGCCGATAAGGATGGCGAATAGCGCCGTAAAGGCGAGCACCGCACGGGTTAGACGGTTGGCGAGCGCAACGCGGCCGAGCACACCGGATTCAGGCGTGTCGAGCAGGCGACGGCGCATGCGCGAGCCGACGGAATGGCTGCCGCTGCCGTAGGAAGACGAGGTGGCAAAGCGCGTGCCCGTCGGGGCGGCGGCAGATGCGACCTGATCATCGGTGATGGCGGCCATAGTGCCGGTGCCGGTAAGCTCGGCCTCGCGTCCGGTCGCTTCGTCACCGGCGCGCAGCAGGAGCGCGACGATGATAAAGCTTGCCAGCAGCGAGGAACCGCCCTGGCTCATAAAGGGCAGGGTGACGCCGGTCAGCGGGATCAGGCGGGTAACGCCGCCCACGATCAAAAAGGCCTGGAAGCTGATGGCGGCCGTAAGGCCCGTGGCACTAAAGGCGGCGAGGTCGGATTTAGCGCGGGCAGCCGTGGTGAGGCCACGCACGGCAAAGAGCATAAACAGGATGAGCACGGCGCCGCCGCCCAAAAGGCCCATCTCCTCGCCGATGGCCGAGAAGATAAAGTCGGACTCGACGACAGGGATGTTGTTGGCCATGCCGTTGCCGATACCAACACCGACCAGACCGCCATCGGCAAGCGAGAAGAGCGACTGGACGATCTGGTAGCCCTGGCCCTGGGCGTCCTTAAACGGATCGACCCAAACCTGGAAACGCACCTGAACGTGAGACAGGAACTTGTAGGCGCCCACGGCTCCAACGGCTAAGAGCGCAAGGCCGATAACGACATACGAGAATCGTCCCGTGGCAACGTAGAGCATCAGCAAGAAGATGGTGTAGAACAGCACGGCCGAACCCAGATCGCGTTCGAAGACGACGACGAGCAGGCACACACCCCACACGGCAAACAGCGGCAGCAGCAGTCGCAGGCGAGGGATCTTAAAGCCCAGGATCTTGCGGTTGGAGATGGAGAGCAGCTCGCGGTTCTCGGCCAGGTACCCGGCCAGGAACAGCACGATAAAGACTTTGGCGAACTCGCCGGGCTGGATGGTAAAGCCCGCGATGCGAATCCACAGCTTGGAGCCCGAGATCGTGGTGCCGATAAAGATAGGCAGCATCAGCAGAATGATGCCGATAATGCCAAAGGTGTACTTGTAGCGCATGACTACGTCGAGGTTCTTAACCAACGCGAGCGTTCCCACCATGAGCGCCACCGAGACAAACAGGATGATGAGCTGTGAGATGGCGAGAGCGGGGGCGAGACGCGTCACGAACGTGATGCCGATGCCCGAAAGCACAAAGACAATGGGCAGGATGGCGGGGTCGGCACCGGGCGCCAAGATGCGCACGGCAATGTGGGCCGCGGCAAAGGCGGCAAAGAGGCCGATCGGTACGGCGAGCGTCTCAAAGGAGATGGCAGCGCCCGCGGTGAGGACGTACATCGCATACAGCAGGATGACGGGGAACGCCGAGGCGATGAGCAAGAGCAGCTCGGTGTTGCGGCGACTCATAAGCGGCACTCCCTTTCTAGTTCTTTTCGGAGGCTTCGGCCTCGGCGGACTGTTCGGCGGTTTTCTCGGAATCTGATTCGGAGGTCGATCCCTGATTGGTGTTGTCGCGAATCGTTTGCGCGTCGATCACCTGGCGGGTCTGCTCCTCGTCGATCTGGTGGCGGTACTTGGATATCGTGTCCTGCGCATCGTCGACACTTGTTTGCGGAATGCCCGCCTTGAGGCGGTTTTGCGTGTCTTCGGGCAGGTCGGACAGCTTAATACTGGTTTCGCTTTCGAGCCAGTGGAGCTTGAGTCCGAGCGGCTTGCCGGGCAGGCCGCGCCAGACGGCGACATTGCCCTGGTAGGTACCCAGGTAGTACGAGCCGGTGACACCCGTGTAGGCCCAGATGGAAGCCGCCAGCACCAAGACGAGACCTAAGACGACGCCGATGGTGACGTTGCGGCGACGCACGCGTTGCGCCTCGCGCATAACGCCATCGTCAACCAGGTCAACGACTACTACGGTCACGTTGTCGTGGCCGCCGGCGGCAAGCGCCGCGTCCACTAGGTTGTCGACGCAGATTTGCGCGGTTGAGGACTGCGTGGCGATGTTCTCGATATCGCTATCGAGAATCATGCTCGAAAGGCCGTCGGAGCACAGGATCAGACGGTCGCCTTCCTCGATATGCAGAGTGAAGTGGTCGGCATACATAGCGGGGTCCGAGCCCAGCGCGCGGGTGATGACCGAACGGTTGGGGTGGACGCGAGCCTCATCTGCCGTGATCTCGCCGGCGTCCACGAGCTCCTCCACGTAGGAGTGGTCGCGGGTCACGCGGATGAGCGTGCCCTCGTGGAGCAGGTAGGCGCGAGAGTCACCCACGTGGGCGATGGCGAGCGTGTCGTTTTCGATATAGGCGCAAGTGGCTGTGCAACCCATGCCAGGCTTGCCCAGGCCATTCAGGGCAGCCTCGATTACGGCGGCGTTGGCGGCCTCGACGGCTGCCGCCAGGCGTGCGGCGTCGGCAGACTGAGGAGCTGTCTTGGC
>USHF01000002.1 GCA_900554465.1 uncultured Collinsella sp. | reverse complement strand
ACGAGATCTGCGCATGTCTCGTGGGCTCGGAGATGTGTATAAGAGACAGGCGAGGCTCTGGGGCGCATCGTGCGCGGGGACAACTGCATCATGGTTGCCTCGGCCCGCGCGCTGCTGCGCTGCGTGCCGCCGGTCGAGAGCCACTACTGGGAGTCCACGACCTTTGCGGTGGGCGAGGAGATTCCTTTTGACGAGGTGCCGCATCGCCTGGTGGGCATGGGCTACACCAATGCCGGCGCCGCTGATGCGCCCGGTCTGTTCCGCATTCACGGCGACACCGTCGAGGTGTTCCCCGCACAAGAGAAAGCGCCCGTGCGCATTGAGTTCTTTGGCGACGAGATTGACCGCATCCGCCGCATGGTGAGCTCAACGGGGCAGACCATCGGCAACGAGGACAGTATCGAGATCTTCCCGTGCCGCGAGCTGGCGCTTACCGACGAGGCGGTCCACAACATGCATGTGGCGCTCTATCGCGCCAGCCAGGACGACAGCAAACTGGCGGCGCTGCTCGAGATGGTGGATGCGCGCATCGTCACGCCCGAGCTCGACCGCTTTTTGCCGGTGATGTACGGCCAGACCGTGAGCCCGCTGGCACACGTGAGCGGCAAGGCGCTCGTGGTCCTGTCCGAGCCGCGCTCGCTGTTCGACGACTGTCTGCGCGCCTACGAGGATATCGAGGCGCGTGCCGGCGAGGCAGGGATTGACCGCCTGGATGGTCTGTACGTGCGTGCCCAACAGCTCGATTTTGGTGCCCAGCAGCGCCTGAACTATGTGAGCCTCATCCGTGCCGGTGGTGCGGTGACGGCCGAGCTCAAGATTGAGCAGCCGGCCATTGCGGGCTCGGACAATCGCTTTATGACGCGTATCCAGGAGGTCGTGGGCAAGCGCTATGCCTGCGTGTTTGCCATCCCCGACCGCGGTGCGCGCGAGTCGATGGAGCTCACCTTTGGCGACGAGGGCATAACCTTTGAGGAGTCACTGACGGCCGCGCCCGAAAACGCCGGTGTTATCGGTGACCGTGTACGCGTGGCGGCGGCGGATTCTGCCGACCGTGCCGCCCGCCAGGAGGCCCATGCTTCCATTCGCGAGCGCAAGGCCGACGCGCTTAACGCCCGCTCGCTCGAGGCGGGTGCCGCCCAGGCTGCCGCCGGTGTCGCCGTGCCCACCATCTCGCGCGGACGCGTGACCTTTGTCGATGCCGCTCTGCCGCAGGGCGTGGTGGTGCCCGATGCCAACCTGGCCGTGTTCTCGATCGCCGACCTCAACGCCCGCATGGATGCCAATTGCGCGCGCAGCCGCCGCAAGGTTGACATTACGCAGATCACCTTCCCGTTTAAGCCGGGCGACTACGTGGTGCACGCAACGCATGGCATCGCGCTCTTTAGCGAGATCGCGCGCCAGGAAGTGGGCGGCAAGGAACGCGACTACTTTTTGCTGGAATATGCCGACGGCGACAAGCTCTACGTGCCGCTCGAGCAGGTCGACCGCATCACGCGCTATGTTGGCCCCGACGGCGACAAGCCGCGCCTGACCAGGCTCAACACCGCCGACTGGACACGTGCCACCAACAAGGCGCGCAAGAACGCCAAAAAGCTGGCGTTTGACCTGGTCGATTTGTATACGCGTCGCTCGTCGATTACCGGTATCGCCTGCCCGCCCGATACGCCCGAGCAGATCGAGATGGAGGAGAGCTTCCCCTACGACGAGACGCGCGACCAGCTGGAGGCTATCGCCGACATCAAGGCTGACATGGAGGCGCCCAAGCCCATGGACCGCCTGCTCTGCGGCGACGTGGGCTTCGGCAAGACCGAGGTCGCCCTGCGCGCGGCCTTTAAGTGCGTGGACTCCGGCCGCCAGGTCATGGTGCTCTGCCCCACGACCATTCTGGCCCAGCAGCACTACGAGACGTTCTTTGAACGCTTTGCCCCGTTTGGCCTTGAGGTCGAGGTTCTCAGCCGCTTCCGTACGCCGGCGCAGCAAAAGCGCGCACTCAAGGCGTTTGCCGAGGGCGCGATTGACGTGCTTATCGGCACGCACCGCCTGCTTTCGGCCGATGTGAACCCCAAGAACCTGGGCCTGGTGATCATCGACGAGGAGCAGCGTTTTGGCGTGCAGCACAAGGAGCAGCTCAAAAACCTGCGCGAGCAAATCGACGTGCTCACGCTCTCGGCAACGCCTATTCCGCGAACCATGCAGATGGCCACGAGCGGCGTGCGCGACATGAGCCTGATCACCACGCCGCCGACCGGGCGTCGTCCCGTCATTGTGCACGTGGGGGAGTACGACCCCGACGTGGTGAGTGCGGCGATTCGTCTGGAGGTGGGCCGCGGCGGACAGGTGTATTACGTGTCCAATCGCGTCAAGACTATCGACGACGCCGTGGCGCGCGTGCACGAGGCCGCGCCCGAGGCGCGCGTGGGCGTGGCGCACGGCAAGATGAGCCCGCGCGAGGTCGAGGACGTGATGATCGAGTTCGCGACCAAAAAGATCGACGTGCTCATCGCCACGACCATCGTGGAGAGCGGCATCGACAACGCGACCGCCAACACACTGATCATCGAAGACTCGCAGCGTCTGGGTCTGGCACAGCTTTACCAGCTTAAGGGCCGCGTGGGCCGCTCGGCCACGCAGGCATACGCGTACTTTATGTTCCCCGGCGAGCTGCCACTTACCGAGGAGGCAACGGCACGCCTGACTGCACTTTCCGAGTTCCAGGACCTGGGCAGCGGCATGCGCATCGCCATGCGCGACCTGGAGATCCGCGGCGCCGGCTCGCTTATGGGCGCCGAGCAGCACGGCAACCTGTCGAGCGTGGGCTTTGACCTGTTTACGCAGATGCTGGGCCAGGCCGTGGCAGAGGCACGCGGTGACGACGATGCCGGCGTGGAGGCGGCGAGCGTGGGCATTAACCTGCCGGCCGACTACTTCTTGTCCGAGGAGTACCTGCCGGCGGTGGATCAGCGCGTGCTCGTGTACCGTAAGCTCGCAGCGGCCGAGGACCTGGAGAGCATCGATGAGGTGCAGGAAGAGACCGAGGCCGCGCATGGCGAGCTGCCGTTGGCGGGACTCAACCTGTTCAACCGCGCGCGCATCCGTATTCGCGGCGAGCGCCTGGGGCTCGAGAGCGTCACGCTCAGCGGTGGGCGTATCACGTTTTTGGGCGTCGACGTGCCCAAGAAGGTGGCCTTTGAACTAAAGACCCGCTATGGCGCGGTGAACTTTCCCAAGAGCCGCAAGCTGTCGGTGCCCTACAAGGCGGGCGCCGGTGTGGGCAGCGGCCTGGGCCGCGGTCTCGACGCCAACGACGAGGCCGGTCCCGTGGCAGCAGCCCTCATGCTGCTGCAGCAGCTGGGTGCCAGCGATGATGAATAACAGGTAGGTGGCTTGGCGGGACAAGGATTCTTTGCCCCGCCACGTTGCAGGTTGAAAACTTCGCCCGATGGAAAGGAAAGCATGTTCGGGTACATCTACAAGAAAGACGCCGCCGCTATCGCGGTCGTTCTGTGCCTTTGTCTGGGCGTGGGCAGCTTCTTCGATTACCAGATCTCGAGCGCGCTGTTCAACATCGCCAGCATGTACGGCCGCTTTATCGAGGCCGCCGGCGAGCTGCCGTTTGAGCTGACGGCGAGCGTCGCAGGCGTTATGCTCGTACGCGCGGTGCGTCCCGACTCCAGGGGGAGCAAATGGCTCGCCGTGCTGGGCGTTCTGGTCAACGTGGGCCTGGTCGGCTACGAGATCGTTTCGTCCCTGCGGGTTGGCGGCAAACTCATCGTGGTTCAGTTGGTGCTGACGTTTGTGCTGGTCATCGCGGCCAACCTCATCGCCTATCGCCTTACGCGCGACACCGCGCCCGACGATCTCACGCGCTGGGCGTTGATGGTGCTTGCCGTGTGGGTCGCTCAGGCCATTATCCTCAACGTGATCGTCAAGCCGCTGTGGTCGCGCCCGCGCATGCGCGTGATCGAGGTCACGCCGGGGCTCAATTTTCAGCCGTGGTGGGTGATCGGCAACCCCGACAAGTGGGCCTATATCGCCGCCGGCGTGATCAAGGACGGCTTTAAGTCGTTTGCGAGCGGACACACGGCGCACGCGGCGATCGGCCTTATGCTCGCCGGGCTTCCCGCGGCGGCCTTTAAGGAAAAGCCGTCGCGCCGCCGCGTGGTCTTTTGGGTCGCCGCTGTGGTTGCAGCGCTCGTCGCCTTTGGTCGCATCGTGATCGGCGCACACTTTTTGAGTGACGTGAGCTGCGGCTTTGCCTTGGTGCTGGCGCTCGAGTGCCTTGCCGCGCGCATTGCCTATCCGGGCGGCGTACAATAGCCCCATCTGAATCATCGGGCTCGTGCCCGGCTAGAGAGGATTACCATGCTCGCGTTCAACAATGACTATTCTCACGGCGCACATCCGGCAGTGCTGCAGGCGCTCGTCGACACCAATATGGAGCCGCAGCCCGGCTACGGTACCGATGCGCACACCGAGCGTGCCAAGCAGCTCATTCGTGAGGCCTGTCAGGTACCCGATGCCGACGTGTTTTTTCTGGTGGGCGGCACACAGGCCAACGCGACGGTGATTGACATGCTGCTTGCGCCCTACGAGGGCGTCGTTGCAGCCGAGACCGGCCACGTTGCCTGCCACGAGGCGGGTGCCATCGAGTTTGGCGGCCACAAGGTGCTTACCATTCCCGGCTACGAGGGCAAGATGCATGCCGAGGATCTCGACAGCTATATCCAGGTGTTTTACGAAAACGAGAGCTACGAGCACACGGTGTTCCCAGGTGCCGTGTACGTGAGCCTATCGACCGAGTACGGCACGCTGTACTCCGCCGCCGAGCTTGCGGCGATTCATGCGGTGTGCCAGAAGCGCCAGATTCCGCTGTTTGTGGATGGCGCCCGTCTGGCCTATGCGCTGGCGGCCGATGAGTGCGACATTACCCTGCCCGAGCTGGCGCAGCTGTGCGACGTGTTCTACATTGGCGGCACCAAGTGCGGCGCGCTTTGCGGCGAGGCCGTGGTGTTTTGCGGCATGCACGCTCCGGCACACCCCATTCCGCGCATTAAGCAGCACGGAGCGCTGCTGGCCAAGGGCCGTCTGACGGGCGTTCAGTTTGAGGCGCTCTTTACCGACGGCCTGTATTTTGAGATTGGCCGCCAGGCGATTGAGACGGCGCAGGCGCTTCGTCGCGTGCTGCATGAGCGCGGCTACCAGTTCTTCTTGGAGACGCCCACCAACCAGCAGTTTGTGATTTTGCCCAACGAGGACATGGCCCGCATTCGCGAGCATGCTTCGATCGAGTACTGGGAAAAGTACGACGAGACCCACACCGTGGTGCGCTTTTGCACCAGCTGGGCCACGACACAGGAGGACATCGACGCGCTGGCGGCTGTCCTGTAGGTTGATGTAATGACGAGGGGCCGCCTTGCGCCTGGGTTTGGCGCAAGGCGGCCTTTGCTTTTGAGAGGGGCTGTATGGCCAAGATGTCCGAGCCGACGATTCGCCTGGCGACGCCCGATGATGCGCCGGCATTGCTTGCCATCTATGAGCCGTATGTGCGCCAGACGGCGATTACCTGCGAATACGAGGTGCCGAGCGTTGAGGAGTTCGCCGGGCGCATCGAGCGTACGCTCAAGCGCTATCCGTATCTGGTGATGGAGCTGGACGGGCGTCCGGTAGGCTATGCCTATGCGAGTCCGCTCAACAGCCGCGAGGCATACGACTGGTCGGTCGAGACGTCGATTTACCTGGCACGCGACGTGCGCCACGGCGGGCTGGGCCGCAAGCTGCACGATGCGCTCAAGCGGTGCCTGATCGCGATGGGCATCACCAACATGTGCGCGCTCATCGCCGTGCCGCACGACAAGGACGACGAGTATCTAACGCACAACAGCCAGGACTTCCATGCCCATATGGGATATCGCTTGGTGGGTGCTTTCGACCGCTGTGCCCAAAAGTTCGGCCGCTGGTACGACATGTGCTGGATGGAGCTAGTCCTAGCCGAGCGCACGCCCAACCAACCCAAACCAACCTGGTTCCCCGACCTTCCTAAACCTACCATTTAGGGACAGGTTTATTTTGGCAGGTTTTTGGCTGTCTTGTGGTATCAAATCGCCGCAAGTAGCGTGGCGTTTGTACGCTATTTTGACCTGGATTGTCCCCTCGGGACGCCTTGCGGGCTAAGTGAGTAGGCTTTTTTGGCGCAGGCCGAGCACAAAGCGTATCTGCCTTAGTAAAACCGCAGGTCACGGAGGTGGCTGTTTTGAATGTGCTCGGCAGGTCGCGAAAAGTCTACTCACTTAGATTTACGGTGCTGGATATTTTGGGCAGGAACAGTTGAGCTTGGGCGGCGAGTGTTGCCAGGCGATGTTGGCATTTGCGCCATGCCGGCTTGAGATTTAATAAAAACCGCAGGTAAAACGTTTATTAGGTACATTTTGCCTCGTTTGGTGCGCTAGCCGATGGGCTCGGTGTATTTGGCGCGGTCGGTGCGCTGGATACGCTTGGAGATATGGAGCGGGTGGCCGTCGGTGTCGTAGACGTAGTCGGTGATCAAGATCAGCGCCTGCCCACGCTCAACGTTGAGCAAAAACGCCTCGTTTTGCGAGGCATAGCACACCTCAAAGGTCTTATGTCCCTGTGCCGGCGCGCGATGGAATTCTTGGCGCAGCGTGGCGTAGAGCGAACCGTTGATATCGCGATCGATGAGTGCCTCAAAGCTCGGTGGTAGATAGGTGGTTTCCAGGCACAGCGGCGCATCGTCCAGGTAACGCAGGCGGACAAGTTTGACGAGCTTGCTGCCCACGGCGGCGTCAAAGAACTTAGCTATGCTGCCGGCCGCCTTGGCAAAGCCCGAGTCCACGGTGCGCGTGGTGGGCTTCATGCCCTGGCCCTGTACCTGTGCCGTGTAGCTCGAAAACACCAGGTTGTTCTCGTGGAGCGCTGGCGTGTCGGCCACAAAGGCGCCACGTCCGCGCTCGGTGCGCACCAGGCCCTCGTCAACTAACACCTTAAGCGCGTGGCGCACGGTGCTGCGCGACAGCCCCGATTCGTCCATGAGTTCCATCTCGGACGGCAGCTTGTCTTCGCGCGCGTAGACGCCGGCGGCGATGCGGTCGCGCAGCGTACCCGCCAGACGCTCGTATTGGGCCAAGTTCTTTTTTGACGAAGTGATCATGCGAACAACCTGTATCTAACTTGTATGCTTACTGAACCAAGCATGTATCCAACATGACAACAAAACCGCTGGTAATGGCTTGCCGAAAACTTTACCAGCAAAATTTCTAAGACAAATATAGCATACAACTAGTCGACATAACCAAAACATGTATGTAACTTGTATGCCATCGAGAGCATCAAACGAGAAGAAAGGCTGATGCACGATGACTACTCAGGAACAGGTTAAGGACGTCGTCTCCCAGGTTTTGGCTGACAAGGCAGACAAGGGCGGCATCAAGCGCGTCGTGTGGATTGGCGCCGGTGGATCCAACGGCGGCAACTATCCTGCCCAGTACTTTATGGAGCACGAGGCCACGCAGGTCGTGAGCTCCAGCTACACCAGCAACGAGTTCGTGCACGCCACGCCTGCCTACGTCAACGAGAACACCCTGGCCGTCGTCGTGTCCATGCGCGGCACCAAGGAGACCATCGTCGCCGCCCAGGTCGCCAAGGATCACGGCGCCAGCACCATCGCCATCTATGTCGACGAGTCCGGCCTCACCGAAGTCTGCGACTACAAGATCCAGTATGACAGCCTGGCCGTCGATGAGTCCTGCATGGGCCGCACCAACTCCGCCGTCGTGACCATGATCGCCATGGAGCTTACGCAGCAGACCGAGGGCTATGCCGAGTACGAGGCCGCTATGGCCGCCTTCGACTTGGTCGACCCCATCTATCGCAAGGCTGTCGAGTACACCCGTCCGCTCGCTGCCAAGTGGGCCGAGCAGAACGCCGACAAGCCCTGCATCAACGTTATGGCTCAGGGCCCGCTCTTTGGTGCCGCCTACGTCTTTAGCATCTGCAACGTGCAGGAGATGCTGCAGATCGACTCCTGCACCATCAACACCTGCGACTTCTTCCACGGTCCCTTCGAGATCCTGGACAAGCGTACCTCGCTGTTCCAGCTCATCAGCGTCGGCCGCAGCCGCTGCAACGACGAGCGCGGCATTCGCTTTGTCAACCAGTACGGTGGTGAGCGCGTCTACCAGCTCGACGCCAAGGAGCTCGGCCTCAACGACATCAAGGACAGCGTGAGCGAGTACTTCAACCACCTGATCTTTGCGCCGATCCTCAACAACGTGTATATGCGCGCGCTTTCTGCCGTCACCCACAAGGACTACATGACGCGCCGCTACATGTGGAAGCTGGACTATTAGTTCCGCGGTTTAACCAAACCGCGGAACGGCTCGACGCTGCACGGGCCGCATTTGGGGCACTCATTGGGGACAGACTTAAATGCGTGCCCCGCAGAATGAGAGTGGATAATCTCCCGTTTTTGGCCTGTTTGGGGACTCAAAGTGGGAGATTATCCACTCTCGTCATTTTGCGGCACCTGGGGTAGTCATTTAAGTACGTCCCCAATGGGTACTTTGTTCCCCAGCGGTGCAGATTTCCCGTTTGCCGATTTGTGTCTTGATATATGTATATAACGACTATAACGTAGTGTGAAACATATTGGAAACAGACCAAGGAGGCTGCGTTGAAGAGAAGCAATCTGGGCTATGTGCTGGTGCTGATCGCCGCGCTTATGTGGGGCAGCATCGGAATCTTTGTAAACGGCATCTCGGCCATGGGCGTTTCGTCCCAGAGCATGGCGGCCTTTCGCCTGTTGTCTGGTGCCGTCTTAATGGCTCCGGTCTTGGCATTCATGGGTTGCCAGGGAGGTGCTCGTGAGGGAAAGGCATCGGGTCCCCTGGCACTGTTCAAGGCAAGTCCTAAAGAGCTTGTTCCTTGTGCGCTTCTTGGTATTATCGGCCTCGCCACCGCTAACACTCTTTATTACGAGTGCATGGGCGAGGTGGGCATGTCCACGGCCTCGGTACTGCTCTACACCTCGCCGGTGTTTGGCGTCATGCTCGGCCGCGTACTTTATCGCGAGGATGTGACTCCCAACAAGCTCGTTGCCATCGCTTTTAACATCGGTGGCTGTGTACTTGCAGTGACCGATGGCGACCTTTCCGGTTTTCATTTTTCGGTTTGGGGCGTCACGTCGGGCGTGATTGCGGGCTTTTGTGGCGCGTCGCTCGCGGTGTTTAGCCGGATAGCAACCAAGACGGTCCACCCGCTGGCTGTCACGTTTTGGGGCCTTGTTTTTGGCGGTGCGGTTATGGCGGCTATCGCGGCTCCGTGGCCAGATGTCGCCGCGGCAATGTCGCCACAGCTGCTGCTGCTGTTCCTTGGCTTTGGACTCATCCCCACAGCCGTGGCCTATGTCTTATATATGCAGGGTCTGTCCATGGGGCTCGAGACGTCGAAAGTTCCCGTCGTAATGTCATTCGAGACAGTCGTCACCGTACTGCTGGGCATTGGTGTCTACGCCGAGCCCGCCGGCGCGATCAAAGTTCTGGGCATCGTTTTGGTGCTCGCGTCCATCGTGATTATGAACACCGACTTTTCCAAGCTGCGCAACAGTGTGTTTGTCGGTCATGTCGTTGAGAGCATGACCTTTAAACCCAACGCGTGGTGGACGGAGAAATCGCAGGACATGGATCTCTTCCGCGAGCGCACGGGCATTGCGTTGGAGCCCACCGTGCAGGAAAGCCCCTGGTACTTCGTGCGATAGGGGGGGGTTGCGCGCGGCGTCCGACCTGGGGTTATCCAGCCAGCGCCGGCCTACCCAAGACCATCGTTTCGATTGCGTTAAACCCGCCAACGGTCGTTTTTCACCCGCGAACGGTTTATATACTAATTATCAATATAAGCAACGTATAAGACGTTATAATGACCATAACGAAAAGGAGGAGGCAAGATGAATCAGATCATTCTCGCATCTCATGGCGGCCTGGCCGCAGGCGCCAAAGACACGCTCGAGATGGTTCTCGGCGACGTGTCGAACGTCCACGTCGTGTCGCTTGCTCGTGACGACAAGGAGCCCATCACCAATAAGGTTGAGGCTATGATCGCCACGTTCAACGCGGACGACACCGTGTATGTGCTAACCGATATGCTCGGTAGCTCGGTCAACAACAACATGGTCGAGCTTTCCAAGAACGGCACGAAGTTCACGGTTGTCAGCGGTTTCAACATCCCGCTGGCGCTCACGCTTGCTATGAGCCCCGCCCCCGTCAAGGGCACCGAGCTCGCGGCCCTCATCAACGAGGCCCGCACCGGTCTGACCAACCCCAACGCACCGGTCGAGGTCGCCGCGGCTCCCGCCAAGAAGGCCAAGGCGTCCCGTCACAGCTCCGGTCCCGCCAAGATCGTCCTCGCACGTCTTGACTACCGTCTGCTGCACGGCCAGGTCGTCTTTACCTGGACCACCAAGGTTCAGGCCGAGCGCATCATCGTCGTCGACAACGCTGCCGCCAACGATGACATCAAGAAGGGCGCTCTTAAGCTGGCCAAGCCCCAGGGCGTGCGCCTGAACGTCTTCACCGTCGAGCGTGCCCTCGCCAAGATGGACAAGCTCAACACCCTCGGCGAGCGCGTCATGTTCGTCTTTGGCAACACGGCCGAGATGCTGCAGTTCTGCCAGGGCTACAAGCTCGACGCCATCAACCTGGGCGCCACCGCCAACCACGACGGTGCCGATCAGGTCGGCGGCAAGGACAGCTCCGTCTTCCTCGACGCCACCCAGAAGGCCGACGTCAACCAGCTGCTCGACATGGGCATCAAGCTCTACGTTCAGCAGACCCCTACGTATCAGAGCGTCGACATCGACGCCAAGCTGTAATCAACCAGGCTTTTGCCTGACTGAAAGGAGAAGGGTATGAATACGTTCATCAGTGCGGTGCTCGTCGGCCTCGTCGGCGTGTTCTGCATGTGGGACTCCCGCCTGCTCGGTCGTCTTAACTTCGAGCAGCCCCTCGTTGGCGCTACGCTCGTCGGTCTGCTGCTGGGCGATGTGCCCACCGGCCTTGCCGTCGGTGCCGCCGTCGAGCTCGTGTCCATGGGCCTGGTGCAGGTCGGCGCCGCCGTTCCGCCCGATATGGTCCTGGGCGGCATCGTGGCCGCTGCCTTTGCGTGCCTGACCGATGCTTCCGCCGAGACCGCCATGACAATCGCCATCCCGGTCGCCGTCTTGGGTCAGCTCCTCGGCATCGTGTTCCGTTCCATCATCGCCGCCCTCACCCATGTGGCCGATAGCGCGATTGATAACGGCAAGTTCAAGACCGCCTACCGCATGCACATCTGCGCCGGCTCCGGTCTGTACGCCATCATGTACTTCCTGCCGATCTTCCTGGCCGTCTTTGTCGGTACCGACCTGGTCCAAGCCATCGTCAACATGGTTCCCGAGTGGCTGTCCGTTGGTCTGAACGTCTCGACCAAGATCATGACCGCCTACGGTCTGGCCCTGCTGCTCACCATGATGATCAAGAAGGGTATGACTCCGTTCCTGTTCATCGGTTTCCTGCTCGCCGCTTACCTCAACCTGTCCGTCATCGCGGTCGCTCTGATCGGTGTGTGCCTGGCTGTCGTCTTCATGGGCTTCAAGTTCAACGGTTCCCATGCAGCCGCCGGTGTCGATTCCGACTACGATCCGCTCGAAGACGACGAAGACTAAGGAGGAACACACTATGGCAACCGCAACCAAGGACGTGTCCCTGAACAAGAAGGTCAGCCAGTTCTTCTGGCGCTCCTGGGCCATCCAGGCCTCTTGGAACTACGAGCGTCAGATGAACATGGGCTTCCTCTACGGCATGGTTCCCACGCTCGATCGCCTCTATCCGGACGAGTCCGACCCCAAGCAGCTCGCTGCTAAGAAAGAGGCTTACCACCGTCACATGGCGTTCTACAACTGCACCCCGCAGACGAGCGCTTTCATCCTGGGCCTCTCCGCCTCCATGGAGGAGGAGTACGCCAAGGATCCCGAGAACTTCGATCCCGATTCGATCAACGCGGTCAAGACCTCCCTCATGGGTCCGCTTTCCGGCATCGGTGACTCCCTCTTCCAGGGCACCATCCGCGTTATCGCCTTTGGTCTGGGCGTTCAGCTGGCTCAGCAGGGTTCCATCATGGGCCCGATCCTGGCCATGCTCATCTCCATTGTGCCCTCCGTGCTGATCACTTGGTTCGCAGCCAAGATGGGCTATCAGGGCGGCCACGAGTACCTGAGCAAGCTTCAGGGCGGCGACCTCATGGAGAAGCTCATGTATGTCTGCGGCATCGTGGGTCTTATGTCTGTGGGCGGCATGATCGCTACGCTGATCGGCGCCACCACCCCGCTGCAGTTCGCTGACGGCACCGTCGTGATCCAGGACATCCTGGACGGCATGATGCCCCAGATGATCTCCCTTGGCCTCACCGGCCTTATGTACTGGCTCATCAAGAAGAACGTCAACACCGGTTGGCTTCTCGTGATCGCCATCGTGGGCGGCATCGCCCTCTCCGCGGCCGGCATCCTGGCCTAGTCGCGACCAAGCGTCTAACCGCTTCCCCCGGGGGCCTGCCTGGCATCCCATACCCCAGGCAGGCTTCCATCCCTAACATGTGACAAAGGGATAGTCCCTTTGTCACATCCTCAACGGGCCGGCGACTCGGTCCTAACTACGGTAACCCTGCGAGCGTCCGGCAATGTGACGCCGCAACAAATCGAAAGGAATGTGTCAGATGTACGAGATCGACCTTAACCTCCCTAAGCAGATCGTCGCTGACGTCCTGTCCAACCACGAGATCCACAGCGTCGCTTTCGTCGGCTGCGGTGCTTCCATGTCCGACCTTTACCCCGCCAAGTACTTCCTGGCCAACAACACGGACAAGCTGAACGTTCAGATCTTCACCGCTAACGAGTTCAACTACGACACGCCTTCCTGGGTCAACGAGCACACCTTCGTGATCACCTGCTCCCTCGGTGGCTCCACGCCCGAGACCGTCGAGGCCAACAAGACCGCCAAGAAGCACAACTGCCCGGTCGTCTCCCTCACCAACAAGGCTGGCTCCGCTCTGACCGTCGACGCCGACCACGTCATCGTACACGGCTTCCACGCCAACTACGCTGCCAAGTGCGAGAAGCCCGGCTACGCTATCGCTCTTGCTGTCGAGATCCTTCAGCAGACCGAGGGCTATGACCACTACGAGGACATGATCACCGGCCTCACCAACGTCTTCGAGCTCTGCGAGAACGCCGCTCAGTCCGCCAAGGGTCTTGCCAAGCAGTTCGCCCAGGACTTCAAGGACGACGAGATGATCTACTTCATGGCCTCCGGTGCCTCCGAGAAGATGGCTTATTCTCACGCCGCCTTCCTGTTCACCGAGATGCAGTGGATCGACGCCGCCGCCTACAACACCGGCGAGTACTTCCACGGCCCGTTCGAGGTTTCCACCGAGGGTAAGCCCTACGTCTTCTTCATGTCCGATGGTGCCACCCGTCCGATGGACGCCCGCGCCCTCACCTTCCTTAAGCGCATGGGCGCCAAGGTCGCTCTGATCGACTCCAAGGACTACGGCCTGGCCGACGCCGTGCCCGCGAGCGTTGTCACCTACTTCAACCCGCTGCTGCACCTCGCTGTTATGCGCGAGTACGGCAACCAGATCGCCGAGGCCCGTCAGCACCCGCTGACCATGCGTCGCTACATGTGGAAGCTTTCCTACTAATCACAAGTAAGTAGACCTTACGGGTTGATTGAGAGGGGATGGGGTTTGCGCCCCGTCCCCTTTTTGCTCTGGGGAGGGCGTGTCTGTCGCTTCACAAAATCCCAGATAAAACCTACCAAAATAAACCTGTCCCTTTTTGGCAGGTGGGAGGAGATGCGTATGATTAAGGCAGTGCTGTTTGACATGGACGGCGTGCTGGTCGATACCGAGTGGTTCTACAACCGCCGTCGCGTGGCGTTTATGGAAGAGAAGGGGTTCCACTTTGACGAGATCCCCGATCTTTCGGGGTCTAACGAGCCCGCCATTTGGGAGACGCTGGTTCCCGACGATATTGAGATGCGCGAGCGCCTGCGCGTGGAGTACAAGCAAGTCTACAGCCCGGACCACCCCGTTCCGTATGCCGAGCTGCTCAACGAGCAGACGGAGCCGGTGATGCGTGAGCTGCACGAGCGCGGCGTGAAGTGTGCCATCGCGAGCTCGTCGTATCGTGAGTTGATTGACGAGCTGGTGGAGATTGCGGGTATCGCCGACGTACTGGACTACACCATCAGTGGTCACGAGTGCAGCGCGTTTAAGCCCGACCCCGAGATCTACCTGCGTGTCATGGAGGCGCTGGATGTTGAGCCGTCCGAGTGCCTGGTTATCGAGGACTCGCCGTTGGGCATCGAGGCCGGCAAGCGCTCCGGCGCCCGCGTCCTGGCACTGCGTCCGCATGAGGGCGTCAACCTGGACCAGTCCGCCGCCGACGTCGTTATCGGCAATCTCGCCGACATTCTGACCGTTTTGTAGCGTCAGTTCGCCGCGAGAAGTGCAGATTCACGCGTCCTTTGCGGTGGATGGGGCTCATTTTGGCTTCGATTGGAACCGTTTGGCTTCGACTCGGACTAAGTGAGTAGGCTTTTTGGCTCAGGCCAAGCACAAAGCGCATCTGCCTTACTAAAACCGCAGGTCAAAGAGGTGGCTGTTTTGAGTGTGCTCGGCAAGTCGCGAAAAGTCTACTCACTTAGAATTTGGCTCTTTGGTTGGGGCTGCTGGCTCGTTTTGGTTGTCGAGAGAGGGTGAATTGAAGCGCCTTATCGCGCTCCATGCTACAATCGCCGACATGCCCCACAACTACATCTGCCTTCGAAAGGAGCCTACGTGGCGAACGCCATCGATCAGCTCACGGACCGCGTGCTCGTGCTCGGCCGCCTTACCATCGTCCGCCGTGCCATCACCGCCGTGGCGGTCACCATTTCTGCCGTTCTCCAGACATTCCTGATCCAGGCGTTCATTCAACCCGCCGACCTGCTTCCGAGCGGCCTTACCGGCGTCGCGGTCCTGCTCGATCGCGTTACCTCGCTCGGTGGCGTTCACATCGATATCTCGCTCGGTATGCTCGCGCTCAACATCCCCGTGGCGCTCCTATGCTGGAGCGGCATTAGCAAGCGTTTCGTCATCTTCTCGATGATGCAGGTCGTGCTCTCGTCGCTGTTCCTCAACGTCTTTCACTTCGCGCCGTTTTTGGGCGACAAGATCATGCTCATCATTTTTGGCGGCGTGGTCTCGGGTCTGGGCGCTGCCATCGCGCTTAAATCCGGCGCATCCACCGGCGGCACCGACTTTATCGCGCTGTGGGTTTCCAACCACACGGGCAAGACCATCTGGGGCGTCATCTTTGGTTTCAACTGCTTTAT
The DNA here is from genome assembly GCA_900554465.1 of uncultured Collinsella sp. Taxonomy (GTDB): domain Bacteria; phylum Actinomycetota; class Coriobacteriia; order Coriobacteriales; family Coriobacteriaceae; genus Collinsella. The sequence goes on along the minus strand of USHF01000002.1, from coordinate 20,941 downwards.
CCTGGCGATCTTTGGCTTTATGTTTGGCTGGGATAAGGCGGCGTATTCCATTGTGTTCCAGTTTATTTCGACCAAGACCATCGACAGCTTCTATCATCGCTACGATCGCGTGACGCTGCAGATCACGACGCGTAAGGCAGACGAGGTCATGACTGCCTACGTAAACCATTTTCAGCACGGCATTAGCTGCGCCGAGGTCGTCGGCGGATACAGCCGCGAAAAGATGTACCTGCTGAACACCGTTGTCTCGACCTACGAGAGCCAGGACATTATCAAGCTGGTGTGCGACGTTGATCCCGGCGCCGTGATCAACGTGTTCCACACGCTCAACTTTGTGGGCGGCTGGTGGGGTGGTCATGTCGACGAGCCCATGCCCACGGCCGTTCCCGATCCCGACAAGCCCGCACGCATGGCCAGCAGGCAGGCGTGCCTCAGCGAGCAGGACAGTCTGCAACAGGACGACGGCAGGTAGAGTGTTGGTATTTTGCCGGCACGGCGCAATCCTGTCCGCTTGAGCCTCCCGAAAGCCTCGCTGCTTTCGGGAGGCCTTCGTTTGCCCAGATAAAACCTACCAAAATGAAGCTGTCGCTTTTTGGTAGGGAGGGTGTATCGTTTTATCATTATGAGGTAACATGAAACTAGACGTTATATACGTATTAGTTATTTCGATATTTCGATAAGAGTGATTAGATATGCCTACACCCAAAAATACACCGCTTTACCAGCAGATTTATGACGAAATCAAGGATGCGATCGAGAAAGGTGTTTATGCACCCAAGGAGCGTATTCCGTCCGAGCTTGAGCTAGCCGAGCAGTACGAGGTGAGCCGCATCACGGTGCGCCGCGCCGTCGAGGAGTTGTGCTCCGATGGCTACCTGGTTAAGCAGCAGGGCCGTGGCACCTTCGTCTCCACGCCGCACATCAATCGCCAGTTTCACGCCTCGACGCTGCAGACGTTTACCGCGCTGTGTGCCGACAATGGCATGAAGGCCGGTGCGCATGTGGTCGATCGCCAGATTGTTCCGGCGCGTCAAAACGAGATGGAGTTCTTTGGCCTGCAGAAGGATGCGCTGCTGCTGCATATCAAGCGCGTGCGTACGGCCGACGGCGAGCCCATCTTTGAGGAGAACATCTTTGTGCCCTTTGACGCATATCGTGAGCTGTTGACGGCCGATCTTGAGGACAAGTCGATTTTTGCCGAGGTCGAGCGTGTTGGCGGAACGCCGATTGTCTCGGTTGGCTACCGTACGGTCGAGGCCGTTCGCGCTAACGCCGAGCAGGCGGCCGAGTTGGGCATTGCTCCGCACGATCCACTGCTCAATCTGCGTGCCGGCTTTATCGGCCCCAATGGCGAGCCGGTCCTGATGGGTAAGCAGTACTACGTGGGATCGCGCTACGTTATGGTGATGTAGCTCTAGTTGCGCGGTTTTCCAAACCGCGCAACGGCTCGACGCTGCGCCTTTGGTTCCGCCGTTCTAACGAACGGCGGACCGGTCGACGCTGCAAACGCCCCTAAGCGGCAATCTGACGTTCAATCGTCGGTCGCGTACCGAAGTACGCTTCCCTCCTCTTTCACGTCACCTTGCTCGCTTAGGGGCGTTTTCGCTGACTTATGCGCAACCAGCGACGTTTCCACGCTCATCCGGAAAGTGTCCGAAAATCCACGCTCGTTCCCTTCGGATTGCATCGCCCGTGGCCGGCAGCCGTGCGGCACCGGTCCGCGTGGCGGCGTATAATCGGCGGCAGATGACTTGGACGTTAGGAAACCATGACCGATAGCATGCAGCAGATGGCGATCGACACGCTCGGCGCCTATTTTGGCTACACCTCGTTTCGCCCGGGGCAGGACCGCATGGTCGATGCGATCCTTGCTGGCCGCGACGCGCTGGGCGTTATGCCCACGGGCGCCGGCAAGTCCATTTGCTACCAGGTGCCCGCGCTCATGCTGCCCGGCATTACCTTTGTGGTGAGTCCGCTGCTGTCGCTTATGGAGGACCAGACCCGTGCGCTGCTCGCGGCGGGCGCGCGACCCAGCTATCTCAACTCCAGCCTTACTCCGGCCCAGCAAAATACCGTGCTCAAGCGGGCGCGCGAGGGCCGCTACCAGCTTATGTACGTGGCGCCCGAGCGCCTGCTCGAACCGCGCTTTTTAGCCTTTGCGCAGGAGGCCGCGGCTGAAGGCGGCATTGGCGTGCCGCTCGTGGCCATTGACGAGGCCCACTGCGTGAGCCAATGGGGCCAGGATTTCCGCCCCGCCTACCTGCAGATTCGCGAGTTCATCGATTCCCTGCCGCAGCGCCCCATCGTGGCGGCCTTTACCGCTACGGCGACCGAGCGCGTGCGTGCGGACATTCAGCAGATACTCGGCCTGCAAAACCCCGCGACGGTGGTGACGGGCTTCGACCGCAAGAACCTCTACTTTGGCTGTGGGGAGATGGGTGACAAGGCCAAGACCGTTTGGGTGCGTGACTACGTGATCGCGCATTCGAGCGAGAGCGGCATCGTGTATTGTTCGACCCGCAAGACGGTCGACGCGCTGGCAGGCGAGCTTGCCGAAGCGCTGGGCCCCAGCGGCATTCGCGTTGGCCGCTACCATGCCGGCATGGGTAACGACGCCCGCCGCCAAAGCCAGCGTGCCTTTATCGACGACGATATCCAGGTGATGGTTGCCACCAACGCCTTTGGCATGGGCATCGACAAGCCCAACGTGCGCTACGTGATTCACAACAACGTGCCCGAGAGCATCGAGGCATACTACCAAGAGGCGGGTCGCGCCGGCCGCGATGGCGATCCGGCCAGCTGCCACTTGCTGTGGAACGGCAACGATTTTCGCATGCGCCGCTTTTTGATCGACCGCGGCGATGCTGCCGATGAGGCGCTCGACGACGAGCAGCGCGCGTGGGCGCTCCAGAATCGATATCGCCTGCTCAGCCAGATGGAGGGCTACTGCAATACCACCGGCTGCCTGCGCGAATACATGCTGCGCTACTTTGGCGACGAGGCCGCGGCCGAGCATGCTGCCGCGGCTGGTGCGGGCAGCACCGCCACGGACGACGCCGAGGGCTGCGGCAACTGCAGCAACTGCCTCACGAAGTTCGAGGTCGAGGACGTCACCGATATGGCCCGCGCCGCCGTGCGCTATGTGGCCACGCGTCCCATGCGCTTTGGCAAATCGCTGGTCGCCGATGTGCTCCACGGCGGCAACACCGAGCGCATTCGCCAGATGCATCTGGACGAGGACCGCGGCTACGGTGAGCTGTCGAGCGAATCGGCCGGGCGCATCAAGGACATCATCGGCCAGCTGTGCGGCCGCGGTTATCTGGTCACATCGCAGGGGCAATACCCGGTCGTGGGACTCGGTCCGCGCGCCGGCGAGGTCGAGGACGAGGCGTTTGCCTTTACCGTTAAGCGTCGCGCGTCCAAGCACAAGGCCTCGGCCCGCGCCCGCCGTGCGGTGGACCTGCTGCGCGAGGAGGCCGAGCTGGATCAGCGCCCGCGTGTGGGCGACGATGCCGAGCTGTTCGAGCGCCTGCGTGCCCTGCGCAAGGAAATCTCGACCGAGCTCGAGATGGCGCCGTACATGGTCTTCTCCGACAAGGCCCTGCGCGGCCTGTGCCGTCTGCGCCCGCAGACGCGCGACGAGCTTATCCAGGTCAACGGCATCGGCGATAAAAAGGCCGACGCCTTTGGCGAGCAGTTTATGGCGGCGATTGAAGAGTTTGAGTCCGAGCATGCGCGGGATGGAGCGTAACGATGGCAACCGATAACAAGACCGAACGTTCTGAGCGCGCCGAGGTTTCCGCCGTGCCGCTGTACCAGCAGGTTATGGACGACCTGAAGGGCGAGATCGCGCGTGGCATGTACGCATCCGGCTCGCGCATTCCTTCCGAGATGGAGCTTGCGAAGTCCTACGGCGTGGGGCGCATTACCGTGCGCCGCGCCATTGAGGAGCTGTCGCGCGCGGGATATCTCAACCGCCAGCAGGGGAGGGGCACCTTTGTGTGCGCCCCCAAGCTTAAGCGCAAGATTGTCCAGAAGGGTGACGTTCAGAGCTTTTCCGAGGGTTGCGCCGCCAACGACATGGTGGCCGGAGCGCGCCTGGTGTCGCGCACGGTGGTTGCGGCGACGCGCGAGGACGCGGCGTTTTTTGGCGTGGAACCCGGCTGCGAGCTCATTGTGGTCGAGCGCGTGCGCACGGCAGACGGCGTGCCCGTCATGCTCGAGAACAACGCCTTTGTGCTGGCCGACCATCCCTACCTGCAAACGATGCGCGACGAGGACCTCACGGACAATTCCATCTTTACGCTCGTTGCCGAGCATTCGGGCCGCGCGCCGATCAAGTCCGACCCCTGCACCGTGGAGATTGCGCTTGCCGACGCTCAGGCGGCCCCGCTGCTGGAGGTGCCGGTCGGCGAGCCGCTCTTCTATATGGAGGCGTACTTTACCGATGCGGACGAGCGGCCCTTGCTGCTCGGGCGCCAAAAGATCGTGGGCTCGCGCTACGTGTTCGACATCTAACGTCCACATATAGAACAACATGGAACAAATTTGCCGTGATGACTTCACGGGCGTTGTTACACGTGCTATAAATGGAACAACATAGAACGACCGCAGGTACAGGCTGTCGTCGTTCAAAGCTGCCATACAAGGAGGAGCATCAGGATGAACGCACATGATTTGGTTCAGGAAATCATCGAGCGCAAGGGCAAGATCGAAAACGTCTTTTGGATCGCTTGTGGCGGTTCGATGATCGACCTGATGCCGGCCAACGAGCTGCTCAAGCGCGAGGCCACCACGTTTACCTCGACGGTCTACACGGCACGCGAGTTTTGCCTGATGGCCCCCAAGAGCTTAGGGCCGAAGTCGCTCGTTATTGCCTGCAGCCACAGCGGCAACACGCAAGAGGTCGTCGACGGCTGCGAGATGGCACTGGCCGCCGGCGCCGAGGTCGTCGCCCTCACCGACTGCGAGGGCTCCAAGATCGATAACGACAAGTGGACTACCTGGGTCTACCCCTGGGGCGAGGGCGTGTCGCAGGCCGAGGTGCCGCAGGGCATCGGCGCCCTGATCGCTGCCGAGCTGCTCGACCAGCAGGAAGGCTACGAGGCGCTCGCCGACATGTACGAAGGCCTTAAGCAGATGGACGCGCTGCTGCCTGCCGCCCGCGAGAAGGTCAACGCCGAGCTGGGCGATCGCTTTGCCGAGCTCTGCCAGCAGCACAAGTTCTTCTATATCCTGGGATCCGGCCCCAACTTTAGCCAGACCTACGCCATGGCCATCTGCTCGCTCATGGAGATGCAGTGGCAGCACTGCTGCTATATCCACTCCGGCGAGTATTTCCACGGCCCGTTCGAAGCCACCGAGCCCGGCGTGTTTTACTTTGTGCAGCTCGGATCGGGCGAGTGCCGCCCCATGGAGGAGCGTGCGCTTGCGTTCCTCAACACGCACACCGATACGATTATGGTGCTCGACGCGCTTGAGTACGGCGTGGGCGAAGTGCCCGCCAGCGTGCGTTCGTTCCTGGAGCCGATCTTCTTCTATGCGATGAGCTGCGAGCTGCGCGCCGCCCGCGGCAAGGTGTTCGACCACAGCCCCGAGATCCGTCGCTACATGGGCATCGAACAGTACTAGGTAACGGGAAAAGCGATTTTTCATGGCGGGGCCCTCGCCAAGCGCGGGCCCCGTTTGCATAACGGCGCTCCTTTCCGTTTGTCGAAAAACGAAGTCAAATACTTTTCCCCAGAAGTGAACGACCTATTTTTGACCCCCGAAGCATTGACATTTTTTGGTGCCAAAACCGCAGGAAAATCTTAATGAAACTGCAGGAAGTGGTCCCCATAAAGTGTCGATGCTTCGGGGGCTTGTTTTTGCTCGTTCACTTTTCGGGAAAAGTATTAGACCTAAAACTGCAAGCGTGCCGTGTGAGTCAAAAAGCGGGCCGTGCCGGTGGGTTTCCGGCGCGGCCCGCTTTGCATGGCGTCCGTATGAGCGAGGTGTCGCGGCAACCGACGCTTACTTCGCGTCGTATGCCTCGGCGTCCCACCAGTCGAGCTGGGCGATGTTGTCGCGGATGTGCTGGCAGCTCTTGTGGAAGCCCTCGAGCTCGTGCTCGGACAGGTCGAGCGTGTAGACCTCCTCGACGCCCTCGGCACCGATCACGCACGGCAGGGAGGTAAAGATGCCCTCCTCGCCATACTGGCCGGTCATGAGCGTGGAGGCGGAAAGCACGGCGTGCTCGTTGTGCAGCACGGCGGCGCAGACGCGCGCGGCGGAGTTGGCGACGGCGTACTCGGTGCACTGCTTGCCAGCGTAGGTCACATAGCCGCCCTTGCGCGCGAGTTCCTCGACCTCCATGTGGTCGAACGCGTACTTGTCGGGGTTCTCGGCCTGAAGCTCGTTGAGGCTCTTGCCGGCGATGGTTGCGGCCTTAAAGGCGGCAAGCTGGCTAAAACCGTGCTCGCCGATCATGTAGGCGTCGATGGACTTGGGGCTCACGCCGACCTTCTTGGAGATCTCGGTGCGCAGGCGGGCGGAGTCCAGGCCGCAGCCCGAGCCGATGATCTTTTTGGGATCGTAGCCGGTCAGATGCCACAGCTCGGTGCACACGACGTCGCAGGGGTTGGAGATACTTACGAAGATGCCGTCAAAGCCAGCATCGACGATGCGCTTGGCAAAGGAGCGGGCGGCGTCGGTGGTAAAGAACAGCTCGCCGTCGCGGTTGCCAGCGGCCAGCGCGACCTTACCGGCGGCGTTGACGATGACGTCGCAGCAGGCCAGCTCCTCGTAGTGGTCGTAGCAGTTGACGATCTTGGTGTTGTACGGGACAAACGAAAGGGAGTCGCGCAGGTCCTGGACCTCGGACGTCACCTTGGCCTCGTTGATATCGCACAGGTACAGTTCATCGGCAATGCCCTGCATGAGCAGGCTGTTGGCGACATGTGCTCCTACGTGGCCCTGGCCGACCACACCGATCTTACGCGTCTGGTACATATATGTATCCTTTCGGCCGAGTTTTTCGCGTCGAACCATTGTAGCGTCCTGCTGTCACTTTGCTAAGCTAAAGCGAAGTAGTTTTTTGGGACATGCCTTAATCTCTACTTTTGGGGTGATTTGGGCCGCTGACGGCATCGCTGGGCGATGTGCTCGCGCGGATGGGGCCGCTCGTTGTACCATAGCTGCAACCGACTCGTAAGGAGCATCCATGCCCATTCGCATCCCCGACGCCCTCCCTGCCGCCGCGCAGCTCGAGAGCGAGAACATCTTTGTCATGACCGAGTACCGCGCGCTGCACCAGGACATCCGTCCGCTGCGTGTGCTCATCCTCAACCTCATGCCCACCAAGATCGCCACCGAGACGCAGATTATGCGCAAACTCTCCAACACGCCGTTGCAGGTGGAGGTGGACCTGCTGCGCACCAAGACGCACGAGGCCACGCACGTGAGCGCCGGCCACCTGGAGACGTTCTACCGCACGTTCGACGACATCCGCGACATCCACTACGACGGCCTGATTATCACGGGCGCGCCCGTGGAGCAGATGCCATTCGAGGAGGTCGACTACTGGTCCGAGCTCTGCCAGATCATGGACTGGTCCACCACGCACGTGCACTCCACGCTGCACATTTGTTGGGGCGCGCAGGCGGGGCTCTACCATCATTACGGCATTCAGAAGTACGATCTACCGGCCAAGGCAAGTGGCGTGTTCGAGCATTATCTGGTGAAGCCGCAAAGCCCGCTGGTCCGCGGCTTTGACGACCGCTTCTATGCCGTGCATTCGCGCAACACCGATGTGCGCCGCGAGGACGTGGAGGCCGAGCCGCAGCTTGAAGTCGTGGCCGTGTCCGACGAGGTAGGCCTGTATATCGTCAAGTCGACCGACAGCCGCCGCTTTTTTGTCTTTGGCCATCCCGAGTACGATACCGACACGCTGCGCCTGGAGTACGAGCGCGACGTGAAGCGCGGGCTCAACCCTCAGGTGCCGGCGCATTACTTCCCGGGCGACGATCCCACCGCCGAGCCGCGCAACGTCTGGCGCAGCCAGGCTCAGCTGCTCTACACCAACTGGCTCAACTACTACGTCTACCAGACCACGCCCTACGACCTGGCCCGCGCCGGCGAGGAGCACTAGGCCGCGGCCGTGGCTGCCGCTGTGGCGGTGGCAGCTGCTATGGCTGTGGCGGTTGCCGTATCTGTTGCCGTGACCGCTGCCGTGTCTGTTGCGTGATGAGCGTGGAAATCCGGACACACGAGCGTGGATAATCGGACGTTTGCAACGTGAGCGTGGATAATCTCCCGTTTTTGGCTCACAAGGGGTCTCAAAGCGGGAGATTATCCACGCTCATTTTTTTGCAGCTGCCGTACCGTCGGCATCATCACGCGTTGAGTACATGCGGACTACATCGCAAACTAGGTAGTTTTGATCCACGGCATATTTTCTTTCAATGAAGTCGGTGGCTTTTGAGGCTCAAAATGTGGAGACAGGGACCTCTGGACAACCGCTCTACCTGCAGATATGGAGCATTGGCCTAAAACATCCAAAACCGTCAAGCATTTAGTCAGCTGCTGGACAGCATTTGGTCAGACTTCGCATGAAACCGTCTGGTACGTTGGCGTCGTTCCAAGAGTTGGGAGGCGACATGGCAAACGCGACGGCGAATCAAAGACTTACAGGCCACATTAAAGCGTGCGAGCAGCAGATGAGCTGCGTGTACGCGCGCACGATGGCGGAGGCAAAGCAGATTGAGCGGCGGGTGGCGGCGGGAAGTCTCGAAGTGGTCATGCCGGGACTGTACGCGCGTCCGGAATACTGGTCCGAGCTCAAGTTTCGGCAGCGTTATCTGCATCGGGTGCGGGCGCTTGCGCAAAAGCACCCCGACTGGACGTTTTGCTCCTATACGGCGGCCGTCGTCTATGGTCTTTCGGTTTCGCATGCCAATTTGACGCACATCCATATCGCCGCGATGCCGGCGCAATCGACGACGCCGGGCTCTCAGGTCATTCGCCATCGCTATGCTCATCGAACACGGGCCAGCCAGATGGATATTGCCGTGACCGATATCGATCAAACGATTGCGGATTGCCTGGTCGATGCATCGTTTGTCGAGGGACTGATCATTGCGGACTCAGCGCTTCATGAGCAGCTGTTGTCGATGGAGCATCTCGTTGAGACTGTCGACAATCTTGGCCTGAATCGTCGTGGTGTTGTGACGGCGCGCAGGGTTGCGCGGTGTGCCGATGGCCTGTCGGAAAGCGGCGGCGAGTCCAAGGCACGCGCGCTGATGATCGAGCGCGGCTGGCAGACGCCGGAGCTGCAAGTTGAGCTGTTCGACCCAGTTGAGCCGGGACGGCCATATCGCGTTGACTACTTGTGGCGTGTGGGCGACCGACTGATTATCGGGGAGTTCGACGGATTCGTTAAAAGCGAGAAAGCGGCGGAGGAGGGCAAGCTCGCAAAGGCGCAATTTGATGAACGTCAGCGCGAGTCGAGGCTTTCGCTGCTTGATAACTGCAAAATCGTGCGCTTGTGTTGGGATGATCTGAGGGACCCGTCAAAGCTCGATCGCAAACTCAAGGTTGCCGGCGTGCCGCGTGCGTGTTGAGGCGGTTGCAGGGCGTTGAGCCGCACAAGCGTGGAAATCCGGACGGACGAGTGTGGAAATCTGGACGCGCATTGGTTAAGCGTGGATTTTCGGACACACGAGCGTGGATTTTTGGACGCTTGTTGAATGAGCGTGGATAATCTCCCGTTTTTGGCTCGTAAGGGGGCTCAAAGTGGGAGATTTTCCACGCTCATCTTGCGGGTGCGATACAGCGGCGATCAGGCGCTGATGATGTGGGGTAGCGGCAGGTCGTGGGCGTCGGTGGGAACGTGGCCGACACGCTGCTCGTCAAAGGCTATGCCGATGATTTGACATGCGGACGAGAGCATGGGCAGGTAGCGGTCATAGCAGCCGCCGCCGTAGCCCAGGCGCGCGCCGGCGCGGTCGAATGCTACGAGCGGCACGATGATCATGTCGAGAGCTTCGGCAGGCACGATGGGGAAGCGGCTGCTGTCGATGTCCGTGGCCGCAAAGGCCCGCGTGGGGTGGGCGATAAACGGAGCCGCGGACGCATCGTCGGCGGCAACTGCCCGCATGCACATGCGCTGGCCACAAGCTGCGGCGTCTGTTGCCGAGAACATGCACGGATAGGCCACGCGCCAGCCGTGTTTGGCGGTCGCAGCGGCAAACGCGGCTGGGTCGACCTCGGAACCCATCGCGGCATAGGCGGCAACGGTGTGCGGCTCTGCGGCACCCAAGTGATCCAACAGCTCAACCAGCCGCGCGCAGACAACGGTAGACTTCGCCGCCCGCACATCCAAATCAAGAGCATCGCGCCGAGCAATCACCGCCCGCCGCAACTCGGCCTTGTCCATCCCAACCTCCTCTAGCAAACCTACCAAAAAGGGACAGGTTTATTTTGGCAGGTTTTATCTGGGCAAACACCCAAACCACCACATAAACCATCGCAAAGGGGGCGGTTCATGGACACCTTCGTGGGTTTTGACGAAGAGCGGGTGTTCGCGGCGGTTTGTCTCGATCTGTAACAGTAGCTCGGCAAAATCGGACCTAGATGTTACAGATTGAGACAAAGGGACGGGGTCATCCGAAAACGTCTCGATTAGTAACATCTGGAGCCGATATTGCCGTCCTGGCGTTACAGATCGAGACAAACCGGCAGACTGCGGCAAAAGAAAAGGTAGATTTTCAGGCATATCCCAAAAATCTACCTTTGTGGTTAGCCCATCAGGTCGATGACGTTAAATCCGGCGTTGCTCTTGGCGATGACGTCTCGGCCGCCAAAGACGCACGTTGGCGACTCGGCTGCGATACGCGCCACGCCGGCGCCGAGCGAGCGCAGCTCACCAGGCGTGGCGGCGAGCATCTGGGCGCGGCGCTCCTCGCGTGCATGCGGATCGAGCCCGGCCAGGTAGGTCGTGTTGCGGCGCTTGGTGAGCGCGTACGGCTTCACCGGCGCGTCCATACCGCTCACGCAGCTCACGATAAAGCCCTCAAAGGCGGCCTCGTCGGGCTCAAAGCTGCCGAGCCATTCGCCCGCGCGCGCCACGCGCTCAATCGAGGGGTCGATTGCCGGGTCGCGGTAGGTGTAGAACGCCGTCTGACGCTCGCCGGCCGCGCGGAATCCGCAACCGTACGCACCACCCTTCACGCGGATCTCGTTCCACAGGTAGTCGTAGGAGAGCGCGTTGGCGGCAACCGCCCAGGCGCCCGTCACGTCGAGCCCCAAGCGACGCGGGTCGCATGCGCTTGCCGCAAAGCAGATGTCGCTGGGGATGACAAAAGCCTCGTGGCGGTCGCACGGCGTCGGCACCACGAGTGTGTCGCGGCCGGCAACAGCACCGTCGCCCGCGCCCAACCCCAGGTCGCCCGCGGCGGCCCAGTACGCGTCAAAGTCCTCATCGCTGCCGGTAAAGCTCGCCAGGCAGCCGTCGGCCACAAAGATGCGGCCTGCCAGCTCGGCAAGCTGGGCGCGCAGGTCGTCCAGGCGCTCGTCAAAGTGGTCGAGAAGATCGCGCAGGAACAGGTAGAAGTCCACGCCCGAAAGCTGCTCGCGCACCACGGCCGAAGGCGAGCTGTAGCTCATCGCGCGACCAAGAGCCGCCGAGTGACCGTTGTTAATGAAGCCCTGCTCAAGCCCAATGCGAATCTGCGTGAGCACGTCGCGCACGCGGTCGGCGTCGGCATCGAGCAACAGCGTGCTCGACCACACCTCGCGCGGCAGGCTCGCCAGCGCATCGATCTTTTCGGACAGGGCGCCGGCGCTCGCCAGCAGGTAGGGGCGCACGCCGTCCACGTCGGGCTGCGTCATGACCTCGGTCGTAAAGCTCAAAAAGCCCAGCTTGCCGGCGATAAGGTTGTCGAGCTCCTCGGCCGAGTGTTCGCTCGTGGGCAGCTGTTTGAGCAGGCGACAGAGCAGGGTCACATAGGGCAGGTCTTCAAACGCGACGCAGCTCAGGTCGAAATACTGCATGGCGTAGGCCAAGCGGTTGGTGGGGATGCCGTGGCGCAGGCAGGGGATGGGCGCGGTCGTGTCCACGACCAGCGGCGGCTCGGGGCGCGCCTCGCCAATGTCGGACACGCGCAGGCGTGGCAGCGTGGCCTTGGCCTCGGGCGCGTCATCCGCCTCCTGCGCGGCGCGCAGCGCAGCCGTGCGCTCGACCACATCGGCCAGCTCGGCATCGGTCATGGCATCGCGCTTGGCTGCCAGCTCGACGGCCTCGGCACTCTCCGCACCCTCGGCGGCATCCACCGGCACCAGCTCGACCAGCGCCATGTGGTCGTTTTCCAGCACGAGCTCGCGCAGCAGGTCCTCAAAATAGCTGCCGTCCAGCTCGCCGCGCAGCTCCTCGTACACCGGGCCGTACTTGAGCGCCAGCGTCGCGGCGTCGTCATCGTAGAGCCAGGTGCTCAGCGCGTCGCACGCAATGGCCACGCCGTCGGCGATACCGTAGTCGCGCTGGCGCAGGTCGTATTCGTTGCTGCTGATGATGGCCTCTAGGCGCTCGCGCGGAACGCCGTGCTCGCACAGGTCGCGGCAGGCGTCCTGGAACACGCGGCGCAGCTCGCGCGCCACGCCGGGCTGCGCGTTTTGCAGCATGATGATCTCGTAGGGCTGCAGGCTCTCGGCCGCGGTGTAGCTCACCACGTTGCCGCCCAGGCCGGCGGCAAGAATGGCCTTCTTAACCGGCGCCTCGTTGGAACCCAGCAGTGCCTCGAACAGGATGTCCGCCGCGATCGTGCGCTTGCGGTCGAGCGCGCTGCCCAGCACAAGACCCAGGCCCACCAGGGCGTTCTCGGGTGTGGTTGCCATCTCGACACGCTTGTACTCGCAGGTCACGGGCGCCTGCACGACTAGCGGATTGGGCGCCAGCGTGGACGGGTTCTCGCCGGCTGCAACGGCAGCGTCCATGCGGCGGCTCGCGGCACTTGGCTGCGACAGATAGCGCTCGTCCAAAAAGGCCAGTGCACGGTCCACGTCCAGGTCGCCGTAGAGCGTGATGTAGGAGTTGGAAGGATTGTAGTGGCGCGCGTGCGTGTCCAGGAACTGCTCGTAGGTGAGCGCAGGGATCGCGCGCGGGTCGCCGCCGCTCTCGTGCGCATAGGCGGTGTCGGGATAAAGCGCGGCGTTGACGGCATCGTCCAGCACGCTCATGGGGTCGGACAGCGCGCCCTTCATCTCATTGAAAACCACGCCGTTATAGCGTAGGGTTCCCTCGCGCAGGCTTGCGGAACTGCCGTTGCCCTCGCCCTCGGCGCCCTTCGGCAGGTCCAGCTCGTAGTGCCAGCCCTCCTGCTCAAAAATGGTGGGCTTGGTGTAGATGGCCGGGTTGAACACCGCGTCCAGGTACACGTCCATCAGGTTGTACAGATCCTGCTCGTTGGTGGTGGCGACAGGGTAGATGGTCTTGTCGGGGTAGGTCATGGCGTTGAGGAACGTCTGCATGGAACTTTTGATCAGGTCGACAAACGGCTCCTTGACGGGAAACTTGGCCGATCCGCACAGCACCGAGTGCTCGAGGATATGGAACACGCCGGTGGAATCAGCCGGCGGCGTCTTAAAGCCAATGGCAAAAGCCTTGTTTTCGTCGTCGCACGCCAGGTACAGCAGGCGGGCGCCCGAGGCGGTGTGGCGCAGCACGTAGGCGTCCGAGTCGAGCTCGGGCACGGTCTCGCAGCGCTCGACGGCAAAGCCGTGACAGGTGGTGCCGGGCACCAGCAGCGCGGCGGCAGCGGCGCGCGGGTCGGTTGAGGTGGTGGGCATATGCAGTCTCCTTTGACACCCCAGCGGGGGGCGAATCGAGTCGAATCCTCGTGAGTATACCCATATGGGGCCGCGGCTCTGCGGCGAACTGGAGACGATGTGGGTGGACTAGCCTAGCTAGGTTGATAACGAATGCCGCGGGTAGCCGCTGCATCCCGCTAAAGTGAAATAACACCCCGTTTACCGAATCATTTAGGAAATATATGGACTCCTAAAAAGTTCAATACAATATAAGTCATCTATCTATAAGCTGCTGATTCCTTGCAAAGGTATGGTTGATATGGTTGAAGCAAATAGCGTTATCCCCCTGTACAAACAGATTGTTCGTGCGCTTTCTGATTCGATCGCCAACGGCACGTACCGCCCGGGAGATAAGCTCCCGACCGAGGCGGAGCTCATCGAGCAATTTGGCGTGAGCCGAATAACGGTTCGATCCGCAATTAAAGAAATGGAAGATGCTGGGCTTGTTGAGAGGGGCCGCGGCAAGGGCACGTTCGTTTCGTCGGACACACAGATGTATGCCGCGGACGACCGTGAGAGCTTTACCCATTCGTGCCAGCTTGCGGGAAAACAGGCGTCTACCAGGGTTCTCGCAATGGGCTGGGACTTCCCAAGCCTGCGAGACGCGAAGTTCCTGGGCGTAGACGATACCCAAAAGGTATTGCGTAGTCGTCGTCTGCGCCTTGTGGATGACAAGCCCACGATGCTGGAAACCAATAGCTATTCCGCTGCGCTTTCTTTTTTGGAGCATGAATCCCTCGAGGATTCGCTGATGGCGGTACTCGATCGCCAGGGGATCAAGATGGGCCCCAACACGCGTACGCTCGCGGTCTGCTATGCGAGCGAGCTCGAGGCGGCATACCTTAACGTGGAGCTGGACTCTCCGCTGCTTCTGTTTGTCGATAAACGTTATGCTCCAAGCGGCGAGCCGCTTTTCATCTCCCGTCAGGTGTACTGCACCGAGCGACTGAAGTTCTATCTGTAAGCAAGGGCGGCCGTTCTGTAAAAGGAGCGGCCGTTTTACCGACCAATTGTTACCGTTCGCGGAATTAGAGAATTAACGCACCGCAAAAAGGAAATTGCTTATATACTTTGTTATGACAATATAGTACGTCTTATTGATATTGGAGAACTATGAATAAGATATTGCTAGCGAGTCATGGTTATCTCGCCCAAGGTATGAAAAGCTCTCTGGAGATTCTGATGGGCGCCAACGACCGAATCGAGTGTCTGTGCGCCTATGTCGATGACGACACGAGGGATGTCGCAGCGCTTATCGATGCTTGGATGGAGTCGAAGGATCCGGCCGACACGTGGTTTGTCGTAACTGACATCTTTGGCGGCTCTGTAAACAACGAATTCATTCAGAGACAGACCACCGGATCGTTTACGTTGATCGCCGGAATGAACTTGCCGCTGCTGGTGGAAATGGTTACACAGCTGGACTCCCTGGATGCGGACAAGGCCAAAGCCGCGGTCGAGGGGTCGCGTTCGTTTATTCAGCTTTGCGAGGCGGCGGACATGCTTGCCGATGTCGAAGAAGAAGAGTTCTAGCTCAAGCTTCAACGAATAATTCAACCCTGTCATTACCTTTATTACGCGCGGAGATGATTACGATGATTAAGCTTACGAGGGTCGATTACCGATTGATTCACGGCCAGGTCGCCATGTCTTGGACGCATGCGCTGGATGTCGATTGCATCCTGTGTGCCAGCGATGCCGTGGCAAAAGACGACATGAGAAAAGCCGCTTTGAGGCTGGCTCGTCCCAACGGCGTGAAGCTCGTCATAAAAGACGTAAACGCGGCCATCGAGGCGCTCAGCAGCGGCGTCACCGACAAGTATTCGCTGTTTATCATTGTCGAGACGATCGAGGATGCCTATCGCCTTGCTAAGGGTTGCAAAGACATCAAGGAGATCAATTTGGGCGGAACTCGAAAGTCTCCCGAGACCACGCTTCATCCGACCCCCGCGATCTTTGCGACCGAAACCGATGCCGAGCATATCCAAGAGCTTGTGAACGATGGCGTGGTTATCGAAATCCGTCAGGTTCCCAATGACTCAAAGGTATTTGCCAAGGACGTTTTCTAGCTGGAAACATGCCATTGTCTAGCATTTATTAACTAGATCCTCCTTTCTTTAGCCCGTCGATTATTTGATCGGCGGGCTTTTTATTAAAGAAAAATCAAAAAAATCTGAAATAGTTCTTGCATAGTTAGTTATATAAAGTATTATAACGTCATGGGATGAATGAAGGGTTCATCCAAGTGAGTTAGGAGTAAGGGATGTTCAATTTCGATGAGCCTCGTTACGAGAAGGTTGTGAGCGATGCCCTCGCTCTCCGTCCTCAGATTGAGGCTGCCGTGGACGAGGTCTGCGAGCAGGGTTATTCCAACATCTTCTTCATCGGCTGCGGCGGCACCTGGGCCCACACGCTCCCGATGAAGTATTGGGTCGAGACCACCACGGCCGACGTCGACGTCCACTGCGAGATCGCCGCTGAGTTCCTCGCATGCCCGCCCAAGACCTTCAACAAGGACTCGGTCTGCGTCTTCTCCACCCGTACCGGCACCACCCCCGAGATCATCGAGGCCGCCAAGTTCTGCCAGGAGCAGGGCGCCCGCACGCTGATGTATGTCTCCAACGACAACACCCCGGCCACTGAGTACGCCGATTACAAGTTCTTCAGCTTCGCCGAGGACGACGTTCTGTGCGAGGCCATCTACACCTACCAGATCACGCTGGTCGCCCGCTTCCTCAAGAACGCCGGCGCCTTCCCCAAGTACGACACCTTCATGGAGGAGTTCGGCAACATCGCTCCGTACCTCATCAAGGCCAAGGACGCCCAGGACGAGCGCTGCGCCGCCATGGCTGAGGACTTCAAGGACACCGATTACCACATGGTGATTGGCTCCGGCATGCTCTGGGGTGAGGCCTACGACTACGCTATGTGCATTCTCGAGGAGATGCAGTGGATCAAGACCAAGTCTATCCACGCCGCCGAGTTCTTCCACGGCACCATCGAACTGTGCGAGGAGGGCACGAGCCTCATCATGCTCTACGGCGAGGACGACACCCGCAAGCTCATGGACCGCGTGGACAACTTCACCCACATGCTCGCCGACGAGAAGGGCGTCAACGTCCGCGTGAACAAGTTTGACACCGCCGAGGTCGAGCTGCCGTTCAGCGACCCCGAGTTCCGCAAGATCGTCTCCCCGATGGTCACCTACACCATCACCGAGCGTCTGAGCTGCCATCTCGAGCACGTCCGTAACCACCCGCTCACCACGCGTCGTTACTATCACCAGATGAACTACTAATCCTCTCAAATTGCTGTGGTTGTCTGCAGGCGAGCTGCGCAGAATGCCTCGCCTGCAGACCTGTTTCTGGGGTTGATCTAAATGGTTGTCCAGTATCTTCTAATTGCACTGGTCGCATTTATTGCGTCCATGGACGAGCAATTATTTGGCATTACGATGCTTGGTCGTCCGCTGTTTACGAGCCTGTTTGTCGGCCTGATTCTTGGCGATGTCCAGCAGGGCGTTATCGTCGGCGCTGCTTTGGAGTCCATGTTCATGGGCGCCATCATGGTCGGCGCGGCGGTTCCTCCCGAGGTCTATGCCTCCGGCGTGCTTGGCTGCGCGTTTGCCGTCATTACGGGTACGGGCACGGCAACTGCCGTCGCGCTCGCCCTTCCCGTCTCCGTCTTCCTTCAGGTGTGGCGCAACTTCTGCTACGCCGTTCCGGGTGCCTTTGCCTGTAAGAAGATTGAGACCGCTCTGGCAAATCGCGATCTTGCCAAGGCGAATCTGTACCATCTGACCATCGTGCCGCTGTCGATTGGCATTCCGTCTGCACTGCTGGTGTTTGGGTCGCTGTTCTTTGGTGCCGACCTCATCAACAATGCGCTCAGCGCGATTCCGCAGTTTGTGATGGACGGCCTCAACGTTGCGTCCGGCGTAATGGTCTGCATCGGCTTCGCTCTTCTTATTAGGACCATGGGCGACAACAAGCTTCTTCCTTGGCTGTTCATCGGCTTCATTATGGTCATTTACCTCAAGATGGACGTGGTCGGCGTCGCCGCAGCTGCCATTTGCGTCGCGCTGCTCCTGGCCTTCCGCGAGGGCTCGTCCGGTCCGCAGGCGGTTGCTGCAGATGAAGAGGAGGACTTCTAATGGCTACCCAGAACACCGACCTCAAAGAGGCCAAGAAGGATGCGATTATGACTCCCGATATGTATCGGAGCATGTTCCTTCGCCAGTTTACGAGCCAGTGCTCGCAGTCGTACGACAAGATGATGGCAATGGGCTTCATGTACACCATTCAGAAGCCCCTGCGAAAGATCTATCCCAACGACGACGATTACTATGCGGCGCTCGATCGCCATACTGAGTTCTTTAACATCACGCCTCATGTGCTTCCGTTTGTAGCCGGCCTAACGGTTTCGATGGAAGAGCAGGCGGCTGCCGATAAGAACTTCGACACGTCCTCGATTAACGCCATGAAGGTCGGCCTCATGGGACCGCTTTCCGGCATTGGCGATTCGTTCTACTGGGGTACGTTCCGCGTGGTCGCTGCCGGCATTGGTATTGGTATCGCTTCGACGGGCAACCCGCTCGGCCCCATCGTGTACGCACTCATCTACTCCGTGATTAACTTTGCAACGCGTATCGTCGCCGCCCATCTGGGATACGACCTGGGAACCAAGTTCCTGCAGCAGTCCGAAGAGAACAACCTTATGTCTCGCATGACGCATGCTGCCGGCGTCCTCGGAATGACCGTTATCGGCGCGATGATTGCGGCACAGGTCTCGCTGTCCACTGCTTTGACCTTTAACGTGGGTGGTTCGGAGATTGTCCTGCAGGATCTGTTCGATTCGATCTTCCCCGGTCTGCTGCCCTTGCTGGCAACGTTCGCTTGCGTTGCCCTCTATAAAAAGGGTGTCAAGACCATTTGGATTATTATTGGCATCTTCGCGATCTGCATCATCGGAACGGGTTTGGGAGTGTTCGCGGCGGCGTAATGTTGGCTGCTATGCTCGCGCGTTGGATAGCTAACTGACCGTTTGAAAACGGGGCTCGGCGTAAGGCCGGCCCCGTTTTTTTTGAGGGATTTTCCGACTGACCAAAAATCCACGCTCGTCCATAACTTACGCATCTCTCATCTCTCATTCGTCACTAATACGAGAGATAACAGAAAGACGAGAGATGAATATGAGAGATAACTGAGCAGCAAAGAGACAAGAAATCACGGTATTGTCTCAATACTGATTGTTCTACCAGCAAAAACATGTTTAAATGAAACAGATGGTAGATATCTTATCTCTCATCTTTCACTCATCTCTAATACGAGAGATAACAGAGAGACAAGAGATAATTACGAGAGATAACTGAGAGACGAAGGAAATCTATTCGCGGCATTCTCCGCCGGACCGAGCGAAAGGACGTGCAGATGAACGAGAACGAGCTGATCGGTCTGCTCGAGTCTTTAAGGCGCATGGGCTCGGACGATCTTAGCGTCGAGGTCAAGGAGAGCGCCACGACGCTTTCTCGCGACGTATGGGAAACGGTTAGCGCATTCGCGAATACCGCCGGCGGAATTATCGTGCTCGGCGTGAACGAGCGCGCGGGCTTTGTCCCGGTTGAGGACTTTGAGACCGAGAAGGTGCTCAACCAATTTGTCGCAGGCATGGGTGATGCCGGCGGTCGCGGAAAACTGGCCAATCCGCCCAAATACACTATTGAGCGCGTGGAGCTTCGGGGCACCGTGGTTCTCGTTATCACGATTGAGGAGCTCGACCCGTCGAGCAAGCCCTGCTATGTAATAGAACGCGGCGCCCAGGGCGGCAGCTACAAGCGCATTGATGACAAAGACGTGCCACTTTCATCGACCGAGGTTTTGGCACTGTCGTCATACGAGCGGACGAGTCCTAGCGATCGCGATGCAGTGCCCGGCGCGGTTGCAGGCGATCTTGACGAGGCACTGGTCGATCGCACGATAGAGCGTGCTTTCTCGCTGACACCTCGGGCAATGCGCGGCGCGCCGGACAAGAAAACGAAGCTGGAGCGCCTGAATTTCCTCGACCCCCAGGGCAAAGTTACTAAGGCCGGGCTCCTGGCTGCGGGTGCCTATCCTCAGCAGTTCTATCCTAAGCTCTTTATCGATGTGGCGGTCTATGCCGGAACGCAGAAGGGCGCGGCGGGGTCGTTGAGGTTCATGGACCGTACGATCTGCGAGGGAACGTTGGGCGAAATGATCTCGGATGCCGTCGCGGCAGTCGCCAAGAATTTGCGGCGAACCTCGACGATCCAAGGCGTCTCGCGTGTCGACTCGCTGGAGATTCCCGAGGAGGTCCTGCGCGAGGCAATCGCCAACGCCGTAATCCACCGAGAATACGGAGATCGGTTCTGTGGGCAGTCGATCGCTGTTGACGTCTTTGATGACCGTATCGAAGTGACGAACCCCGGCGGCCTATACGGAGGAAAGACTCGCGAGAACTTGTTTGACGGCAGCTCCCGGTGCCGCAACGCGACGCTCATGAAACTCATGTCGATTGTTCCGCTGCCGGATGGCGCAGGTTCGCCGGCTGAGGGCAATGGCTCGGGCATCCCGATGATGATCGATGCCATGCGCGCGCATGGTCTGGCCGAGCCCCTGTTCTGCCCGGGGTTCGATCGGTTCAAGGTCGTACTTTACCGTTCAAAGATCGAGCCGGTCGATCATGGCGGGGGCTTAATTGTGACGGCACTCAAACACTACGGCGAGCTGGGGACGCGTGAGCTGGCAGAACGCACGGGGCTCACAATTTCCCAGGTTAGGTCGCGCGTCAACACACTCATTGCTCAAGGCGAGCTTGAGCCCACAGCGCCGGCGACGAGTCGCAACCGCAAGTATCGACTGTTGGAGCGTGCGGAATAAATGCGCCAGCGGACGAGGTGACCCAATAATCGACTCTCGATTGGCGCCCGCTAAGGTAAGGCGGTTGTTGCCCAGTCGACGGCGAAGTTAAAAATCCGGCTTACGCTGGCATAGTCCCGAACCCATCCATCAAGAACAGCCTAAGAACCAGCTTGATGGCTGTCTCTTATACACATCTCCGAGCCCACGAGACATGCGCAGAT
>USHF01000001.1 GCA_900554465.1 uncultured Collinsella sp. | reverse complement strand
CATGCCGCCCTCTTTGAATGACAAGTTATCGCTCTGGTGACCGCGCAGCGTCGGCTGGTCCGCCGTTCGTTAGAACGGCGGAACGAAGGGCAGCGTCGAGCCGTTACGCCGTTCGGTAGAACGGCGTAACTAAGTTACATCAGCTCGCAGACAGCCGCCGCGAAGGCAACGGGGTCCTCGGGGAGAATGCCCTCGACCAGCAGAGCCTGGTCATAGAGCAGACCGGAGTACTGCTTGATCTTGTCGGCGTCGCCTGCCTTCTGGGCAGCGACAAGCTTGTCAAAGACCGGGTGCTTGGCGTTGAGCTCGAGCACGCGCTGGCTCTTGGGCATGCCGTCGGGCGCACCCTCGGGACCCTTCTGGAGCACCTTCTCCATCTCGAGCGAAAGCGGGCCTTCGGTGGTGATGCAGGCGGGGGCATCGGTCAAGCGCGCGGAGACGGCAACTTTCTCGACCTTGCCACCGAGCGCCTCCTTCATAGCACTAAAGAGGTCCTCGTTTTCCTTGGTGGCGTCCTCGGCCTCCTTCTTTTCGTCCTCGGTCGCCAGATCAAGATCGCCAGTCGCAACGTTCTTGAGCTCCAGGTGACGATCCTCGACCTCGGGCTCGGCACCGTCGGCAACGGCCTTTTCGGCAGCCTCGCGGGCGGCGTCGTCCTCGTAGATCTTGGGCATATCGGCGGCCACGTACTCACGCATAGCCTGGAACGTGAACTCATCCACATCCTGCGTCAGCAACAGCACGTCATAGCCGCGCTCGAGCACGCCCTTTACCACGGGCATCTTGGCCAAGCGCTCACGCGAGTCGCCGGCGGCGTAGTAGATGGCCTTCTGATCCTCGGGCATGCCCTTGGCATACTCGGCCAGGGTGATCATCTTCTGCTCCTTGGCAGACCAGAACAGCAGCAGGTCGGCGAGCTCGTCGGCCTTCATGCCGTAGCTCGAGTAGATGCCGTACTTCAGACCGCGACCAAAGTTCTCAAAGAACTTCTCGTATGCCTCGCGGTCGTTGTCGCGCATGTCCTCAAGATCGGCAGTGATCTTCTTCTCGACACGCTTGGCAATGGCCTTGAGCTGACGGTTCTGTTGCAGCGTCTCACGCGAGATGTTGAGCGTCACGTCGGCAGAGTCCACGACACCGCGCACAAAGTTGTAGTAGTCGGGCAGCAGGTCGTCGCACTTCTCCATAATCAGCACGTTGGAACTGTAGAGCGCCAGGCCCTTCTCGTAGTCCTTGCTGTACAGATCGAACGGGGCGCGACCCGGCACAAACAGCAGCGCATCGTACTCAAGCGTACCCTCGGCATGGAAGCTGATAGTGCGCGCGGGATCGTCAAAGTCGTGGAACGTGGACTTGTAGAACTCGTTGTAATCCTTCTGCTCAACGTCGGAGCTGCGCTTTTTCCAGATCGGCGTCATGGAGTTGATGGTCTCGAGCTCCTGGTAGTCCTCGTACTCGGGCTTGTAGTCGTCGCCGGCGTCCTCGGGCTTGGGTTTCTGGCGGCTCTTGCTCACCATCATCTGAATCGGGTAGCGCACATAGTTGCTGTACTGCTGAATCAGGCTCTTGAGGCCCCACTCGGTCAGGAAGCGATCGTAGGTCTCGGCCTCGCCGTCGGCGTCGAGCTTCTCGTTCTCGCGCAGCGTCAGGATGACATCGGTGCCGTGCTCGGCGCGCTCGCCGTCTTCGATGGTGTAACCCTCAAGACCATCAGACTCCCACACGTGAGCGGTGTCCTCGCCATAGGCGCGGCTGACAACCTTTACGTGGCTGGCAACCATAAAGGCAGAGTAGAAGCCCACGCCAAACTGGCCGATGATGTCGACATCGGAGCCCTGTTGCTCGGCGTTCTCGGTCTTAAACTCCTCGGAGCCGGAATGGGCGATGGTGCCCAGATTGCGCTCGAGCTCCTCGGCGGTCATGCCAATGCCGTTATCCGAGATGGTAATGGTGCGGGCGTCTTTATCAAAAGAGACGCGAATAGCCAGGTCGCCCTGGTCGAGCTTGACACTCGGGTCCTGCAGGCTCTTAAAGTTGAGCTTGTCGACGGCGTCGCTCGCGTTGGAGATAAGCTCGCGCAGGAAGATTTCCTTATTGGTGTAGATGGAGTTGATCATGAGGTCGAGCAGTTTTTTGCTCTCGGTCTTAAATTGACGCATGTGCAGTCCTTTCGCGCTACCCCCGTCCGCAAAAACGGCCCAGTTGCCCGAGCCGCATCGCAGACCTGCTATGTCCAGACTTAGATTTTATAACCCATTAGCGCGCATATATACATACGGAATCGAAAAACTGTATGTCCAAACGCTCTGATGCGCCAATTGCCAAGGGGTGTCCCCGACTGCCGGCAGGAAAGGAACGTCCCTATCTGCCATCTACGCGCTTGGCCATCCAAACATGGGGCTGGCCCTCGTCTTCGTAGTCCACCGGGGCAATCTGCGTGTAACCCGCCTTGGCATAGAGCGGCAGCACGTATTCCTGCGCGTGCAGCTTAATGAGCTTGGCGCCGGCATCACGCGCGCACGTATCACTGGCCTCGACAATCTTGCTCGCCAGACCACGACGACGCATAGCCGGCAGCACGGCGACGCGCCCCATAATGTAGGTCTCCCCCGCTGCGACGCCTTCGTCCAAGTCGCACGCCGGCGACACCGGAGCCTCTGCGTCAGCCGCGCGCTCAAGCTCTTCGGGAAACACGCGCGAGCAACCGGCAAGCTCGCCGTCTACATAGAGCGTCACATGAATGCAGTTCGGGTCCTCGTCGATAGCGTCGAACTCATTCTCGTAGCCCTGCTCGTCCATAAAAACGACGCGGCGCACCAACGCCGCATCATCAAAGCATCCCGTCTTAAGTTGGATATCCATGGCTGCCCTTTCATTCAACGCGAACGTTAGGGACAGATTTTAGCGAAAATGAGCTCCGCGCACGCTAAACTTCGCGCGAGCCTTCGCCAGGCAGTCGTAATGACCCACATTATGGGCATCGCTCGCGATGAAGCTGTACAGGTTCTGATCGAACAGGCGCTGGGCCGGCTTTTTCTCGCGACCAAAGCGACCACCGGCAATAAAGTCCGCCGAAGCCTGCAGCTTGCAGCCCATATCGACCAGGCGTTCCGCCACGCTTACATCCTTTTGAACCGCACGATAGCGCTCAGGATGAGCGATGATCACCTGGTAGCCACGGCACTGCAAATCGTAAATCGTGTTCTCGTATTCTCTAAACGCATACGCATCGGCATGCGTCGAAAGCTCGAGCAGAAACTCGTTGGTCCCATCGAAATGCAAGTGCTCCGCGGCATCGATACCAAGTTCAACGAGCTTTCGATGGTTGACCTCGAAGCCCATCTGGAGCGGAAAACCGTCAGCGTTATCGCGCAGCAGCTCAAAGGCATCCCACATCTTGTCGTAATCAAAATAGGGATCACGGCAGTGAGGAGTGCAAACGATTCTGGTTACACCGGCCCGCTTGGCAGCCTCGAGCATCGCCAAGCTCTCATCGAGATCGGCGGCGCCGTCGTCTACACCCGGCAAGATATGGCAATGAATGTCACGCATAGGTCGGCCCTAATCAACTAAACGTTTGCTCGGTTGGTGAAGATGCCCTTTTTGGAAGTGCCCTGACCGTCGGAGCCCTTCTTAACCTTCTTACCGTCCTTGGTGTAGTAAGAATAGTAGTACTCGCTGGTCTCGGTCTCACAGTAATTCATGACGGTACCGATGAGCTTGACCTTCTCGGACTTCTTAAGCTGACCGATGGCGTTGAGCGCCTCTTCGCGCTTGGTAAAGTTCTCGCGCACCACGAACAGCGCGCCGTCGGTCAGGCTGGCAATCTCGGCAGCATCGATGAAGGTGCCAACCGGGGGAGCATCGAAGATGACGTACTGGAACTTAGCAGACAGTGCCTTGACCAACTTGGAAAAGCGGTGAGAGACGATGATGTCGGCAGGATTGGGAATATGCGGCTCGGCATCGAGGAAGTAGAAGTTCTTCTGACCCGTCTCGACAATTGCCTGGTCAATGGAGATCTGCTCGGAAAGGACCGCATAGAGTCCACCGCGGGAGCGGACGCCAAGCATATCGGCAAGGGACCTGCGGCGCATATCGCACTCGACCAGGAGCACGGACTTGCCGCTCGTGGCGATTGCCTGAGCAAGGTTAATGGAAACCGTAGACTTGCCCTCGTTGGGAATCGAGGACGTGACGGTAATGGTGCGAATGGGGTCGTCCACGCTCGCAAAGCGGATGTTGGCCAGAAGGGTCTTGGCGGCATTCTGTACAACGAGCTTATCGGTGTTCTTTGCCTTAGCCATGCCTATTTACCACCTTTCATAGCCGGAATTCGGCCAACAACGGGAATGCCCAGGAGCTCTTCTGCCTCTTCGGCACCGCGGATGCGGGTATTGAGCATGTCTGCCAAAACGACATAGGCAACTGCGATAAAGATGCCCGCGAGGAACGCGACAGCAACGTACAGCATACGCTTGGGACCGCTGGGGGCTTCGGGGGTCTTAGCCTCGTCGATAACGTTGATGCTCTGGGCAGCGCCGACGTTCTGAGCGACCGTACTCACCGAGCTAGCTATGGCCTTTGCGACCTTAGCCGTCTCCTTGGCATCGGTGCCGGTAACCGAAAGCGTAATGACACGCGTGGTGGTCTCGGAGGAAACAGACACTTTGTAGTCATCCAGATCGGTGAGGCCCAGTTCATTGGCGGCGCCGCTCTTAACGCTATCGCTATCCAGCAGCGTGGCGATATCGTTGGAAAGCATCTGGCTCGCCGAGAGATCGTTGTAGCTCATCTGACCGCTATCGTCGGTCTTGGCGAGAATGTACATGCTCGTCGTCGCGGTATAGGTGTTGTCCATCGCAACGAAGGACACGATGCCCATGGCGATCGCGCAGACCACCGGAAGGGTGATGACCAGCTTGAGGTGCTTTTTGAGCAGCTGGAACAGTTCGAGAAGGGTCATGCAGCTTGCCTTTCATTTCCCCAGTTCGGATTGACAAAACTGTCCGTATGTTATCGCATCTTTTTACCGAGACCAAACTCTATACATAAGAAACAGGCTCTCCTGTAAAAATGACGGAAGCAATCGTAAAATTGCACAACAACGCCGCACCCGAAAGTCAAATGCGGCGTCTGCATCAATATCTATGTTGTGTCGCTATGCGAATGGCTCGTCCTGCTGTATGGGAAACGCCACCGTAATGGTGGTTCCCACGCCCAACTCGCTCGATAGATCGAGCGTGGCGTGATGATACAGGGCCGCATGCTTGACAATGGCAAGCCCCAGGCCGGTTCCGCCGCGTGCCTTGGATCTACTCTTATCCACGCGATAGAACCGCTCAAATACCTTGCCCTGTTCTTCAGGCGCGATACCGATTCCCGTGTCGGCGACCGCGAGGAACGGATGGCCTTCGTCGTTGGTGCCGCACTGCAGCGTAACCGTACCGCCGGGTCGATTGTAGCGGATGGCGTTGCTTGCCAGATTGTAGATGAGCTCGTCAATCAAGCGCGACACGCCTTCGATGACCACAGGCTTGGTCTCATGACTTATCGTCACATTCGCCTGACGGGCGACCTGTTCAAGACGCTGCTCAACCGTGTAGATGGCACGCGAGAGCTCAATAGGCTCCGTGGACCCAATGGGCACCGCCTCGCCCTCAGTTGCACGCTCGGCCTCGTCCAAGTTAGACAGCGTAAGGATATCGTTGACAAGCGCTGCCAAGCGGCCCGCCTCACGATAGATGCGACCGCCAAAGTTGCGCAGGTCATCCTCGCCCTCAACCATGCCGTTTGCGATGAGCTCGGCATAGCCCGAAATCGCCGTAAGCGGCGTCTTGAGCTCATGAGTGATATTCGCCGTGAACTCGCGGCGCATACGGTCGTTGTCCGCTAGCACCGCCATTTGGCGCTTGAGGTCCTGGCGCTGCGACTCGATACGCTCAAGCATGGGGACCATCTCGGCATAGGCGTGCTCATAGCTACGGCGCGGGTGGTCCAAATCCACCTCTTGTAACGGCGCGATGATGGCACGGGACTCACGGCGCGCCATAAAAAACGAGAGTACTGCACCCGCTGCTGCGATAAGCAGCATCGGCGCCAGCATCGACAGCAAAATCGCCGCAACGCCAGGCTGGGCCTGCGCCAAGCGAACGACCTGGCCGTTATCAAGGGTGACGGCGCGATACAGCATAATCTCGTCGAGTGTAGAGCTTGCGCGCTCCGCGGAACCCGAACCACTCTCAAAGGCCTCGATGACCTCGGGGCGATCGCCATGGTTGGGCAGTGTGGAAGGCGACGCCTCGTTGTCGTAGGCAACAGATCCGTCCTTATTGATCAGCGTGATACGAAGATCCTCGCGATCGAGGCTTCGCAAGAACGGAATGGGCTCCTGCTGCTCGTCGAGGGCGGCAGCAATGAGCTCAGTTTCCTGCGCCAGATTGGCACTCGTGGCATCCGCCAAAGTGTTTTGCACAAAGAACGCACCCAGCACCGTAAACGCCACGATAACCGCCATGGCGCAGACAAAGATCGTCACAAAAACGCGGTGCGACAGCGTATGTTTTCCCTGGGGGGCGAAGACCACGGGTTACTCCCCCGATGCGGTGGACGCGGTGTCGTCACCTTCGGCACCATCACCGGCAGAAGGCTCGGCCAGGCGATAACCCACGCCGCGCACGGTCTCGATGGCGCTGGCATGCTCGCCCAGTTTTTGGCGAAGCGTCTGCACGTGCACGTCAACGGTGCGCGAACCGCCGTCGAAGTCCCAGCCCCACACGCTCTGCAGCAACGACTCGCGGGTAAAGACCACGCCGGGCTTGCGCATGAGGTACTCGAGCAGGTCGAACTCGCGCAGGGTGAGCTTAAGCGGCTCGCCGGCAACGGTCACCTCGCGATGGCCGGGCGAGAGCACGATGTCCCCCACGCTGAGCACATCGCTCGCCTGCTTGACCATGCCGCCGCGACGCAGCAGTGCGCGGCAGCGGCTCGCAAGCTCCATGAGCGAAAACGGCTTAGTCAGGTAATCGTCGGCACCGCCATCGAGCGCCATCACCTTGTCGAGCTCGGTGTCCTTGGCGGTAAGCATCATGATGGGCACCGTCGCCGTCAGGCGAT
Source organism: uncultured Collinsella sp. (assembly GCA_900554465.1). GTDB lineage: Bacteria > Actinomycetota > Coriobacteriia > Coriobacteriales > Coriobacteriaceae > Collinsella. Next base: position 44,107 of record USHF01000001.1, on the reverse strand, counting down.
CGGCACGCAGGCGGCGCATAATCGCCAAGCCATCGGTGTCGGGCAGCATGATATCGAGCAGCACAGCATCGGGCACCCGTCGCGCCACGGCAGCTTTAAACTCGCCATCGCACGAAAAGCCCTCGGCCTCGATTCCCTGCTTGCGCAGCGCGTAGACCGTCAAATCCCTGATGTTGTCATCGTCCTCGACGTAATAGATCATGTTGAACCCCTTTGCGGCCGATATGACCGCATCTTAACCCTAAAAGCACCTGTAAAAGACAGCGTCAGCCAAAACGCCCCGTCAAATAATCCGCCGTGCGCGGATCGGACGGATTTTTGAAGAGTTGCGCGGTAGGCGCGTGCTCCACCAGCTCACCCAGCAAAAAGAACGCAACCGAATCGGAAATACGCGCGGCCTGCTGCATGTTGTGCGTCACGACCACCAGCGTGCAGGTTTCCTTGAGCTCGCAGGCAAGCTGCTCCACCACGAGCGTCGACACGGGGTCGAGCGCCGAGGTCGGCTCGTCCATCAGCAGAATGTCGGGCTGCACGGCAAGTGCGCGGGCGATGCACAGGCGCTGCTGCTGTCCACCCGAAAGACCCAGGCCCGGCTCCTTGAGCTTGTCCTTGACCTCATCCCATAGCGCAGCGCGACGAAGGGAGTCCTCGACCAGCTCATCGAGCACGGCGCGGTCGCGCACACCCATACCGCGAGGACCGTAGGCGACATTGTCGTAGATGCTCATGGGAAATGGGTTGGGGCGTTGGAACACCATGCCCACGCGCTGGCGCAAACGGCAGATGTCGCAATCGCCCAGGATATCTTGACCATCGAGCGCAATCTTGCCCTCGATGCGGCAATCCTTGATGCCGTCGTTCATGCGGTTAAAGCAGCGCAGCAACGTGGACTTTCCGCAGCCCGAAGGCCCGATGAACGAGGTGATCTGCTTGTCGCGGATCTTGATATTCACGTCCTTGAGCGCATGGTGGTCGCCATAGAACAGGTCGATGCCCTCGACGTCGATGCGCGTCGGCGAGGCGGCAAGACCCTCTGCCGTGGGGCGAGTCGCATCCCCAACCTCGCGCTCATGCGCGGCCTCGGCCTGCGCTTCCATGAGTTCTTCAAGCTCCGTGGGCTCCACAGCCGCAGCAGCCGTCATACCGCACACCTCCATATCGATATCAATTCAGCAGTATCGATAGTAGGAATCGCGGCTCATACGCACGTGAGCACATTGTCAAGTGTTTGTAAGGGCACGCTAGCTATGCGGCGGGCAGCTCGATGGTGAATATCGTGTGTTCGGGCGTCGATTCACATGCAACGGTACCGCCGTGTGCCGCGATGATCTCCTTGGCAATAGCAAGGCCCAAACCGGCACCACCGCGATTGGTCGCACGCGCCGCATCCAGGCGATAGAACTTCTCAAAGATCACCTTGAGCTTTGGCTCAGGGATCGGATCGCCCTGGTTTATAAATCGTACGCGCACGCCGCCGTTACCCAAACGTCTGGCCTCAATCGTGATCATCGAGCCTTCATAGCTATAGGCAACGGCGTTTTTCATGATGTTGTTGAATACGCGAGCCATCTTGTCGCCGTCCACGAGCACCGTCAGATCCTCGCAGATATCAACCTGGGCTTCTTTATGCTGTTCGTTGAGAATGGGATAGAACTCGTCGGCCACCTGTGCCAGTAAGAGCCCCAAATCGACGTAGCTGCGGGTGAGCACGATATCGTGGAAATCAAAGCGCGTGATGTCGAAGAACTCCTCGATGAGCGCATCGAGCCGGTGGGCCTTGTCGAGTGCCACGCCCGTAAAACGTGTGCGCTGCTCAAGCGGCAAATCGGGGGCCTCCTGCAAGAGCGAAAGGTAGCCCACCACGCTGGCGAGCGGCGTGCGCAGGTCGTGCGCCAGGTACGTCACCAGGTCATCTTTGCGGTGGGATTCGTCACGCAGGGCTTGTTGAACCCTACGCTCGCAATCGCGCGCCCGGTTGAGCGCGCCCTCGACCTCGAGGAAGTCGCCGTCAATGTTGTCCCATGTGTCGGGGTTATCGATCAGACGGTCCTGAATGCGGGCGGCAATCACGCGGTCGGCGTGCAGCTCGCCCTGCTCGTAACCCTGGTAGTACAGGGCGCGTCCGCAGAAGAACAGGACGCACACGGCAAGCACCAGCACAAATCCAAGCATGTTGAACACAAAGCCGGCGTCAAAGAATACGGGCTCGCCAATACCGCCAAGCGCCATGGACCCGATCGCCAACGTAATTGTCCACGCGGCGCCGCCGATCACCACACAGCGGCGAACGATTTCGAATCGATCAATCAGCAAAAAGCCAATGAATAGAACTGCCAAGATGCCAACGATATTGTCAATGCCGATGAGCAGCAGACTCAGCAAAAAGAGCAGCACCGTCGCTAACGCACGGTTGTCAACGACCGCCCTTACGTATTCAAAGAGTCGATCGGGTACCTCGAATGCCCGCCTATCGTCTTTTGTCATATCTACTCCCCCACCATCAAAGGCGTTATTCGATTATGTAGCCGACGCCCCAGACGTTTTTGATAAAGCGCGGCTTCTGGGCATCGTCGCCGATCTTTTCGCGCAGATGGCGAATGTGCACCATAACCGTATTGTTGGAGCCGGGCATAAAGTCCTCGTTCCACACCGCGCGGAACAGGTCCTCCACGGGCACTACGCTGCCGCGATGCTCGGCCAGATACAGCAAGATGGAATACTCGATGGGCGTGAGGCGCACCGGCGCACCGTCCACCGTCACGGAGCGAGCGTCACGGTTGATCTCGAGGCCGTCGAGCTGGAGGGTCGGCAACTCGGTCGCCTGCGCGCGGCTACCGTAGCTGGTGTAGCGACGCAACTGAGCATGAACGCGCGCGATGAGCTCCAGCGGGCGGAACGGCTTGACCACGTAATCGTCCGCGCCAAGCGAAAGGCCTTCGATCTTATCCTGCTGGGCATCGCGTGCCGTCAACATAATTACGGGATAGGTATGGCTGGAACGGATCGTACGCAACAGCTCAAAGCCGTCGATATCAGGCAGCATGACATCCAGCAGCGCCAGATCAAACTCCTGCTCCAGAATCGCCTTGGCCGCATCGGCCCCGCTGTAGGCGATCTGGACGTCAAAGCCCTCTTTTGTAAGGTAGATACCAACCAGGTCGGCGATGGCCTTCTCGTCATCAACTACCAGTATGCGCTCGTTCATGCGTGCTCCTCTCGCGCTCCATTATGCCCGAGGCGGCGCCCGCCACACACAACAAGCGTGGGCGATTAAGTCGACCTTAAGCACCCTTGCGCCCATTCGAGCACGAATGCGGGCCATGCGCGCACGCAACGATCGTCGTCGCCGGCAAACGATATACTCTAGTGCCAGAAGAGACCATCCCGTCGAAAGCGAAATCTGTGAAGTCCCTCACCTCTTTTGCAAAACGCCCCGCCCAGCTTGCCGCCGGCTTTGCCTGCGCCATCGCCCTTGTTGCCGGCGTACCTGCTGTTGCCGGTGCCCAAGTGCTCACGACCGACGACGTCTGCGGCAAGACCGCCGACGTCCGCGGCATCACGACAGAAAACCTGCGCGATATCGAGGCAACCAATGCCCTCGTCATGGGCAAGGACGGCACCGTCTACTATGGACGCGGCGCCGATGAGCAGGTCAAGATTGCCTCGATCACCAAGGTCATGACCGCAATCCTGACCGTCGAAAACTGCAAGATGGACGAGAAGGTCACGGTGAGCAACGCTGCCGCCACCGTAGGCAACTCGACTGCCGGCCTACTCGAAGGCGACGAGCTCACCGTGGAGCAGGCACTACGCGGCCTAATGATCCCCTCGGGCAACGACGCCGCCATCGTGCTTGCCGAGTACGTGGGCAAAAAGATCGACCCCAAGACCAAAGACGCCGAGGCAACCTTTGTGAAGGCCATGAACGAGCGCGCCAAAAAGCTCGGCTGCACCGGCACGGTCTTTGAGAACCCACACGGTCTGGACTTTGATGAGTGGGCCGGCGACATGCACTCAACCGCACATGACGTGGCACTGATGATGCAGGAAGCCATGAAAGACGATACGATTCGTGAAGTCGTCGCGAGCGAGGATTCTTGGATTGAGGTCACGGGCGCCGATGGCTCAGACCATTCGCATTCCATGGACACGCACAACGTTTTGCTCGGTCAGGACGGAAACATTGGTGGCAAGACCGGCACCACCGACGACGCGGGCTATTGCTTTACGAGCGCCTACAACCGCGACGGCGACGAGATCTACACTGTTATTTTGAACTCCACCACCACCGACCAGCGCTTTACCGATACCGCCACCCTTGCCAACTGGTACTACGGCCACAAGGTCACGGTCGCGATCGCCAACACGCAGGAGAAGACCGCCAACGGCAACCCGCTCATGGCGCGCATTAGCCAGACAGATTGGACGGACAAGACGATCGACGCCACGCTCGCCGACCCCGCCGCACAGGCAACGGTGTTCTCACTCGCCGGCGAAGTGACCGAAAAGGTTAGCTACGATGACCTTTCGGGCACGGTGCATGTTGGCGACAAGGTGGGCAGCGTTACGCTTAAGCAGGACGGCACCAAGATCGCCGTTATGGACCTGGTTGCCGACGAGGAAGGAACGGGGCCCAATCCCATCGAGTGGCTGCTCGTGAAGCTCGACCGCCTGGGCCGCCGCATCGACAACCGACCGCTCACAGCCGAGAGCGAGACCGTAGCCAAGGCTCCTGAGGTGTAGGGCCAAAGCGATATCACATCGAACCAAATGAGGCGTCCAACGGGGCGCCTCATTTTTTGAGGGTTCGAATCCCCAGCCGCCTTTCTTGATAATAAAAAAGGGCCCCAAATGGGACCCTTCTTCAAGTTCGTACTGGCGGAGAGCTGGGGATTCGAACCCCAGATGCCCTTTTGGGGCATACTCGCTTAGCAGGCGAGCACCTTCGGCCTCTCGGTCAGCTCTCCGTAACAGCCGTTTTATAGTAACCAAACAGTCGAAGTTGGGCAAGAGGGAATTTTCTAATTGTCCAGTGGCCTTTCCTCCTTGCAGTTTTCGCTACTACCCCAGCGAGCGATTGAGGGAGCCGAGCTCATCGTTGCCCATGGTGCGCCACATTTGGAAGATGCAGCCACGCGCCAGGAAAAAGAAGCCGTTGTCGACCAGCTGCACGGCAGCATCCGCCAGCTGGTTGGTCACAGCGGGCACCGGCGGTAGCTCGAGCCCGGCCTTGCGGATGGTTTCAACCGCATCCTCGAACGTCGGTGGCTCATTGACACCCATCTCGTTCATAAGGCCCTGCATTTCCTCCAGCGCGTTGCTACCTGACTCCTCGCCGCGCGGCACGAGGCGGTAGCACGCCAACGCGAGCTCGAGCTGATCGCAATTCCAATAGGCAAACGCCAAGCGATAGAACAGGTAGCCGATTGCAGAACGATCGCTGGCAATACGTAGGCCGTGGCGCGCCACCTCGATAATCTCGTCAAAGCGCTCCAGGCGCGCAAGCACGTTGATGAGCGCAAAGTGCGATTGCATGGACGAGCGCGCCAGATCGTAAAGATGGCGCACCTCGGGCAGCGCTCGTTCAAAGTCCTCTTGCTCGGCGTAAAAGCTGCAGATCTCGTGCTGGGCAAAGTACAGCGCATCGGGCGCACGAAGGATTCGCACAGAGCGGTCTTCTTCCAACACCGGTAGCACCATGCGTACCAGCTGGTTATCACAAAACTGCGTTTGAACCGGACCTGTCGCCAAAAGCTCGGCGACGGCGCACTTAGCCTCCAACTCCTCGACAAGACGGGAAAAACCTTCAAAAGCACCCGTACGGTCGACTTTTGCCTGCTCACGCAATTCAACAACACGGGCCACGTATGGGTCATCGTCCTCTTCCATGACCTCCAACTCGTCAGCCGTATCGGCAAGCAGCAGATCGCGCAGCGCCGGCGGCAGCGTGCGATGGTCATCACGCGGACGAGCATGAACCTCCGCAGGTTCAATCGTCTCCGGAACAGTTGACTCATACGCCTCAAGCACACGCTTGCACGGCATATCGTCCATGTCCATGCTCTCAAGATCCTTGGCGACAGGCACGCAATCGGCCAGATAGGCCGCGCGCCCAAAGAAATACGTTGCGACAACGCGCTCGCCCTGCTCACTGTCGGGAGCAGCAATCTGCACATAGCAGCGCGTGATGCAGGTGCCCGCGGCAAAGCACGCCGCCGCAAGCGTGAGCGCCACGCGCGCATCGTGCTCCGCGGCCCAGATCGCACGCGTGTCCTCTTCCAGCTCGCGCCAGGCGTCATCTTGAGCGTCGTATTCACGTTGCGGCATGGCATCCACGACAGAGTGCCCAAACCGAACGAGCATAATCCCCTCGGCAACGTTTGCCCGATAGGTATAGTCGAGCCGCGTAATCACGTTGAGCGTCTCGACGATACGCGCGAAGCGGGTGCGCACGTCCCACTCACCGCCCGGCTGACACGCCACCGTCCCCGGTTTGCCCCACGGGTTATCGCTTGAGGCCGTATCGAGCAGTCGGGGAACATCGTTGGTCGTCTTGGCGATATGCCACGCATCAAAGAGCGCGCAGCCCTCAAGGCTCGGCGAGGATGCCGCGGGAACCAATCCGGCCCCGATGCGCTCAAGGATGCCGGAGAGGCGGTTGAGACGGCACTCGATGGCGAGCAGCGTGTCAATTTCGTCCTGGTCCAGCAGACTACGATCAAAATTGAGATAGAAAAGCTTTGAGCGATCAATGCGAGCCAGGCTCATCTCGGACTTAGCGGCGATGGTGCGCAAGCGGGGCAAGTCAATTTCGCTCATAAGGGCGGCGGCATAGCGCTCGATACCGCTCGGATTCTCGGCATGGTCAACGCGGTAAAGCAGCGTCTCGATAGCATCGGGGAGCGGTGCCGTGTTAAAGCCCAAAAACACCTCGACCGGCTCGGGCAACTTTACGAGCTTGATCTTGTCGACAACGTTTTGCATGTCCGCATCGAGACCGTCGACGCCCGCCGTGTTCGCAATAGCGCTTTCGGAGTTGGCAAATATCACGTAGCGCAAGAACATCGAGGCCATGAACTCGCCGTAAGGAAGGGCGCGGGCCGAATTCCATGTCGCGTGGTCGGACTGCTCGCGCATGGGGCCTTCGGGAGAGCCGGAAGTTTGTGCGCACGCGTGCATTGCACCGTTGGCTTCCCTTACCATAATCTCACCAATACTGGAATCCGACTCGTCAAGGACCAGTTCCATGTCGGGATCGTTGGGCAGCGGAGCCTCGCTAACGGGGCGGTCCACCTTGTACACCTCACCCGAAACGCTTACGTAGCCCAAAAGCGACACACGACTTTTGCCAACGAATTCGACGACATAACAAGATTCATGCTGATCCTCGCCAAAGAGTTTCCAGACCACACCATATGAGCGTCCCGCAGGCTGCTCGGGCATCGCCGGAAAGCGCTTCTTGGGATCGAGAAACCTGAGCTTGTATGTCGGACGCTCTGCCACGAAATATCACCCTGATCGGTCGCTTGAAGAAGGAGTGGTCGCGAATAAGTCGCGACATCTACTCGGAATCTTACACGAGTCGACAGGAAATCGTCCCTTTGGACGAAAGCACTCAAGCTGACGCAAAAGAAAAGCCCCCGTTGCCGGGAGCTTTAATCTCAAATGGTGCGGCGTATAGGATTCGAACCTATGACGTTCTGATTCGTAGTCAGACCCTCTATCCAGCTGAGGTAACGCCGCAGCGCAAGACATATAAAACCACTTTAGCTTATTGGAGTCAAGCACAATTTCAAACTTTTTTGTGGAACGCAGTCTTGTCATGCTGCTCCGCATATACCGCCATTCCCCGTACGATCGATTGGCTTTTCGATCACGTCAAACTTAGCATCAAGTTCCCTCAGGAGCGATCTCACCCGCTGGGCACAATCATAATCGGCAAACGAGATGCTCAACATGCGAGCAACCTGATTAGATGTCTGGACCCCATAGAAATGCTCTAGGGCCACAAGCCCCTCGTGCGCCACAAACGTCTCAACCACATGAGGCGACTCCTCGTAGCACCATTGCGTCAACGGCCCCTCGCTCGTCTGTCGAACCACCAGGCCACCCATGCCAGACGGCTCACACGTCACAAGCAGGTACTCCCCGCCCTCGTCGCTCTCAAACAAAACCACCCGATCATCAAACAGCTCCATCGCGTCCCCTTTCTCTCGCTCTTATTTAGCAAAAGCATAGCAGGTAGATGGCTGCATACAGAACAGTTGTTCGTGTGTTTTCTATTGAGCTGTCCGCACAGCATGGTATGGACCTGCGCACGAAATAGGGCGCCCCCGAAGGAGCGCCCTTGCATATCGCCTATGCAGCCAAGTTACGCGACCGGCTCGATCTTCTCGAGGCCGCCCATGTAGGGACGCAGGACCTCGGGGATCGTGATGGTGCCGTCGGCGTTCTGGTAGTTCTCCAGAATGGCAGCCATGGTACGGCCAGCCGGCAGGCCGGAACCGTTGAGGGTGTGCAGGTAGCGCGAACCCTTGAAGTTCTCGGGGTCGCGATACTTGATGTTGGCGCGGCGAGCCTGGAAGTCACCGCAGTTGGAGCAGGAGCTGATCTCCTTGTAGGCGTTGTAGCTCGGCAGCCAGACCTCGATGTCGTAGGTCTGACGGGCAGAGAAGCCCAAGTCGCCGGTGCACAGGCTAATCACGCGATACGGAAGGCCCAGCTGCTGCAGCAGGTACTCGGCCTCGGCGGTCATGCTCTCGAGCTCCTCGTCGGACTCCTCCGGCTTAGCGAACTTGACCATCTCGACCTTGTCGAACTCGTGCTGACGGATGATGCCACGGGTATCGCGACCGGCGGAACCGGCCTCCTCGCGGAAGCAGGGGGTGAAGGCGGTGTAGCGGCGCGGCAGGGTGTCGGCGTCGAGGACCTCACCGGCGTGCAGGTTGGTGAGCACGACCTCGGCGGTGGGGATCAGGAAGTTGTCGCCCGAGACGTGATAGGCGTCGTCCTCGAACTTGGGCAGCTGGCCCGTGCCGAACATGGTCTGACGCTTGACGACGATGGGCGGCCACCACTCCTTAAAACCATGGCTGGTGTGCGTATCGAGGAAGAAGTTGATGAGGGCGCGCTCAAGACGGGCGCCGGCGCCACCGAGAACGGTGAAGCGGCTGCCGGAGAGCTTGTTGCCGCGCTCGAAGTCAAGGATGTCGAGGTCGGTGCCCAGATCCCAGTGCGGCTTAAAGTCGAAGTCGAACTCGCGCGGGGTGCCCCAACGACGGCGCTCGATGTTCTCGTCCTCGTCCTTGCCGTACGGCGTGGCCTCGCAAGGAATGTTGGGCAGGTGAGCCATGAAGTCGTACTGCTCCTGCTCGAGGGCGGTGCGGCGCTCGGCCAGACCGTCAATCTTCTCGTTGACGGCGCGCACGGCCTCCTTGGCGGCCTCGGCCTCGTCCTTCTTGCCCTCCTTCATCAGGGCGCCGATCTTCTTGGACTCGGCATTGCGCGTGGCTTGAAGTTCCTCAACCTCGGTGATGACGGCACGACGCTCGTCGTCGAGCTCAAAGAACTTCTCGCGATCCCAAGACGTCTGGCGGTTAGCCATGGCGACATCGATGGCATCGGGGTTCTCGCGAACAAACTTGATATCAAGCATTAGATCCTCCGGCGATATACATTCCATTTAGGTTGCAACCTTGTACATGTATGGGCAAGTATATACTTATGAGCGTTTACGACCCAACTCAACTACGCAAGAAGGCACCCAATGGACGCAGTTTTTTCCTTTTTGTTTGGCACCCGCACCGGTTTTGCCATCCTTTTCGCCGGCGGCATCCTGCTGTTTGCGATTATTGCCTTTGTAATGGAGAAGCGCACCCATAAGATGTATGTCGACCGCGGCCCCAAGTCCGAGGACGAAGAAGACAGCTTCTGGGACTAACCTGTCAAAAAGGGACAGGTTTATTTTGGTCGGTTTTATCTGGGCAAACGCAAGTGCCCCGCAACTGGAATTGAGCCAGTTGCGGGGCACTTTTCGCTAAAAGGACAAAACCGCAGGAAAAACCTGCCAAAATAAACTGTCCCTTTTTTGGTCGGTTTTACTGGAGGGTTGCGTCGATTGCCTTGACCAGGGCGCTGCGCATGCCGGCGTCCTCGAGTGCAACGACGCCCTTGATGGTGGCACCGCCGGGCGAGCATACGGCATCCTTCATCGCCGCAGGATGCTGGCCAGTTGCAAGCTGCAGCTTTGCCGTACCCAGCACCATCTGGCTCACAATGCGATAAGCATCCGCACGCGGGATACCGTGCTTGACCGCCGCATCGCCCAGGGCCTCGATTGCCATGGCGACAAACGCCGGAGCGCAACCACCCACCGTGCCGCCCACAAACAGCAGGCTTGTGTCGAGCTCGACGACAGCGCCAAGCTTACCGAGCAGGTCGAGCACCACAGCACGCTGCTCGTCGTTAAGCGTCGAAGCCTTCTCGCAGGCGATGACGCCCTCGCCTACCGAAACCGGCGTGTTGGGCACCGTCGAGATATGCGCGACGCCCGGCAGGACCTGCTCCCACTTGGCACTGTCCCAGGTCCAGGCAACCGACAGAACGACCTTTTTGGCAAGAGCATCCTTGATCGGGGCGAATACCTTCTCGATCATGTACGGTTTGACCGCAGCGACCACGATATCGGATGCGGCGACAACCTCGGCGGCATCGTGGCAGGCGACCATGCCGCGCGCCTCGCAGCGCTCAACCAGCGCGTCGTAGCGACCCGCGCAGGCGCACATGTCGCTCGCAGCTACACCGGCAGCGATCCAGCCATCGGCCATAGCGCTCGCCATATTGCCAAAACCGACAAATCCAATCTTCATATCTCATAGTCCTTTCAGACACATTCCTCAAAACGAAAGGTATTGTCCCACGCCATTGTTTCGTATTGCCGACCTATTTGTGATACGGCTCGCCACGACTGATCTTGCAGGCACGGTAAATCTGCTCTAGCAGCACCACACGCGCCAGGTTATGCGGCAAGGTAATGCGTCCAAAGCTGAGCATCTCGTCGGCGCGGGCGCGCACCTCATCACTCACGCCGTCCGAACCGCCGATTACAAAGGCAATGTCGCTGCTGCCTCGCAGCATAAGATCGTCGAGCCTCGCCGAAAACTCCTCGCTCGAGCGCTCCTTGCCCTCGATAGCCAGCAGGATCAAATGCGCTCGAGATGGCAAGGCGGCAAGAATCGCCGCCCCCTCCTTGTCGCGCGCGGCATCCACGCCGCCCGCCTTAGCCGGGTCGATATCGGCCACCTCGCGGATATCCACCTTGGCATAGGCACCTAGGCGCTTGGTGTACTCAGCGCACGCGTCCTTCCAAAAGCGCTCCTTGAGCTTACCGACGCAAACGACGGTGTATTTCACGCGCGTCTACTCCTTCGAATCGTTTTGAACTTTGCCGGCGGCCAGCATCTGCTCGAACATCGAGGCCGACTGCGAAAAGTCGCTCGGCAGCACGACCGTCGAGGTTTTACCCGTGCGAGCGAACTCCGTCATCATCTCGGACCACTGCGTAAACATGAACAGTTGGTTGGCCTCGTCATTGCCGACACCCGTCTCCTGGATGATCTCGAGCGAATCTTTGATACCCAGTGCGATGGCCTTGCGCTGGTTGGCGATGCCCTCGCCCGCCTTTTCCATTGCCTCGGCCTCGGCGGTCGCCTCGGTGACGCGCTTGATGCGGTCTGCCTCGGCGAGCTCCTGTGCCGCAGCGCGCTTGCGCTGGGCGGCGTTGATGTCGTTCATGGAGTTCTCAACCTCGGTCGGCAGTGCGATTTTGGTGATGAGCGTCGACACGAGGGTGAAGCCGTAGGCGGCCATCTGCTCGGAAACGGTAGCGTTGACATCCTTGGCGATGTCATCCTTCTTGGCAAAGACCTCATCGAGTGTGTAGACAGGAATCGAAGAGCGCAGGGCGTCGGTGATGAAGTCACGCATCTGGTCGACGGGCTCCTGCAGCATGTAGTAGCTCTTGTAGATGCCCGAATCTGCCGGGCCGGCGCCCATGTCGTAGCTCACGTGGTACTGAGCGGAGACCTCAAGACCGATGGTCACGTTGTCCTGGGTCTTAACGTCGATGCCAAAACCGTTTTTCATGGTGCGCAGGCTCACCGTGGCGGCCTTGCGGTCGATCACGGGCACCTTCACGTGGAAGCCCGCGTTGACGATACGATTGAACTTACCCAAGCGCTCGATGATCACAGCGTGCTGCTGCTCAACGACGTAGCAGGCGTTGGGAAGCAACAGCAGCAGGATGATGATGGGAATCAAAAGGCTCGTAAGGGCAGCGATGATACCGGAAAACAGCATGGTCTCTCCTCTGATAGGCACACGTTGCCATTAGGATACCCGTCCAAGGAGATCGTGCATAACAAAAAAGCCCCCATTGCTGGGAGCTCTTTCATTTAATGGTGCGGGCGAAAGGACGTCCGCGTATCCGCTTCGCGGATCCGCACCGGCTTCGCCCGCCTGCCGGCGGACTCGCCAGCTCGCTAAAAACGCTCCGCGTTTTCTTGACGCTCGCTCCTTCACAGGTTCAAGTCCCCGCGATGGGCACATAACAAAAAAGCCCCCATTGCTGGGAGCTCTTTCAATCAATGGTGCGGGCGAAAGGACTTGAACCTTCATGGGGTTGCCCCCATACGGACCTGAACCGTACGCGTCTGCCAATTCCGCCACGCCCGCGTGCAGGAATTAGAATAACGGAGCGCCACCGCGAACGCAAGAACTATTTTTGAAAAAGTTTGCAGGCATTTTCCCAAGCGGCATGCGCGATTGTTTCGGCGTCCTCACCAGTGCGATCGATACGGTCGTTAACCAGCGCGTTTGCCGTAATGGAGATCATTGCGGGCTCGCATTCAAGACCGCGGATGGGCTCCGGAGCCATATACGGGCAATCCGTCTCGAACAAAATTCGATCGAGTGGGGTTGCCGCAAATGCCTCGCGCACGTCGTCGTTGCGCTTAAAGGTGGCCGCACCACCATAGGCGATATAGCAGCCCAGCTCCACAAAGCGCTCCATCGTGGCGCGGTCCTCGCCAAAACAGTGCAGCACACAACCGGTCTGGGGCACGCCCACCCCACGAAGCACGTTGTAGGCGTCCACGTGCGAGGTACGCTCCTGGTCCATGTCCTCGTGACGCAGATGCAGCTCCACCGGCACGTTACGACGCACGGCAAGCTCGAGCTGGCGCGCCATGCAGTCAATCTGCACGTTATGGGGTGCCGGCGCGATATCGTCGTCATAGTCCATGTGGTAGTCCAGACCGATTTCGCCAATACCGGCGCACAAAGGGTCATCAAGCGCAGCAACAACCTGCGCGTGAATGTCGTCGGTATAGTCCGGCGCGCCATACGGATGCACGCCGGCAAGATACTTGATCTGCGGGATATCCTGCATCGGCAGAATTTCGCGCACGAGCCAGTCGCTATAGTCCGTCACGCTGCGCTTGTCGGCGATGGGGTCGAAGACCGTCACCAACAGGTCGATGCCTGCCGCCTTGGCACGCACGAGTGTCTCGGGCACATCCTTGCCCCAGAACGAAAGCAGATGCGCATGTGTGTCGGCAAGCGGTGCCAAGGGCACGGGACAAGCAACCGTCTTCTTTTTCTTGGTAAACGTCACGCGTTCGGCATTAAGCGTCATGGGAAAGCTCCCGAGCCAGACACACAAAGTCGGCGACGCCGAGCGTCTCGGCGCGCGTGGTGGGTGCGATACCGCAAGCCTCAAAGGCGGCATCGAGCACGTCCTTGGCAAAGCCGTTGGCGCTCATGGAATTGCGGATGGTCTTGCGACGCTGAGCAAATGCAGCGTCAATCACGCGGGCCACAAATTCGCGATCGAGTCCTTCGGGCACCACACCGTCAACACGGTCGATACGCACGACGGCCGAGTCCACGTGTGGCGCCGGCATAAAGCAACGCGGCGGCACCTCAAAGCGACCCGTTACCTGCGCATACAGGCCAAGCTTTGCCGTATAGCCGCCATAGGTCTTGTTGCCCGGCACTGCGGCAATGCGATCGGCAACCTCCTTTTGCACCATGACGACGGCGCGCTTTAGCGCCGGCATCGTCTGGAAAAATTGCAAAATGATCGTCGCCGCCACGTTATAGGGCAAGTTCGCGACAAATACCGTCGGCTCACCGCCCGCAGCCTGCTCAATCTGCTCCGGCGTCACCTTGAGCGCGTCGCCCATGATAAAGCGGAAGTTGGCATAGTCGGCGGCGTGGGCATCGAGCACCGGCTCAAGCTCGGGATCGGCCTCAATGGACGTAACGCACGCCGCTTCCTGCAGCAACGCAAGTGTCAACGTACCGCAACCTGGACCCACCTCGAGTACGCGCTCGTCACCTGCAAGCTCGGTAAGCTCGCAGATACGTTCGATCACATGATTGTCGATTAGAAAGTTCTGGCCCAGGCGATGCTTGGTCGCAAGGCCAAACTCCTCCAGCAGCTCCCTGGTGGCCGTGGGGTTTGCCAAAGGCGAAGTTGTCATGGTTGCCTCCTTAGCATGATGGCGGCGTCTTGAAACAAAAGGGCATGGACCGTGGCGGCCATGCCCTTACAGCTAAACAGCAAATTGCCGATATGGCGCTCGCGCGGTCTCTACGCCAGACGCGGGAACAGCGGATCGCCCTTCTCGACGGGCTGACCGCCGGCAAGCAGGCCCCAAGTGCAAATGCCCTTGAGGTCGTCGCTCGCGGCCTCGCCCTCACAGGACAGGCGGCGCAGGGCCTCGGCAGAGGTCTGAGGCATGAGCGGCATCAGCAGGTGAGCAGCAATGCGGATGGCCTCGAGCAGGTTGTAGATCACAAACGCCAGCTCGTCAGCCTTGGCCTCGTCCTTGGCAAGTGCCCAAGGCTCGGAGTCCTCGATGTAGTGGTTGGCGGCGTGAATGAGCTCCATGACCTCGTCCTTGGCTCCGCCGTAATCGAGCACGTCCATCTTGGCCATGTAGCGCTCGACCAGACCATCGGCGATCTTTGCCAGCGGGTTATCGAACGCGTCGGCAGACGCCGGTTTAGCCGGGGCGCAGCCGTCAAAGTACTTTGCGCTCATGTTGAGCGAGCGCGAAATGAGGTTGCCCCAGCTGTTGGCCAGATCGGCGTTGTAGACCTGCTCCATACGATCGAAGCTGATGGCGCCGTCGGTGCCGGGGACCACGTCGGTCATAAAGTAATAGCGGTAGCCCTCGACGCCCAGCATGTCGATAACATCCTGCGGAGCGATGGCGTTGCCGCGGCTCTTGGACATCTTCTCGGCCTTACCGGTCTCGGCATTGCGCACGGTCAGGAAGCCGTGGGCAAAGACGTGCTCGGGCAGGGCCTCGCCGATGGCCATGAGCATCGCGGGCCAAATGACGCAGTGGAAGCGGATGATGTCCTTACCCACGATGTGGAACTGCGCGGGCCAGCGATAGGCCAGCTCGGCACGGGCCTCGTTGGTGTCGACACCGTAGCCGACGGCCGTCATATAGTTGAGCAACGCATCGAACCACACGTAGGTCACGTGACCCTCGTCAAACGGGACCTGAATGCCCCAGTCAAAGCTCGTACGGCTCACGGAAAGGTCGTTAAGGCCGCCCTCGACAAAGCTGCGTACCTCGTTCATACGGAACGCAGGCTCGACAAAGTCGGGGTGCTCGTCATAGAGCTTGAGAAGCTTGTCCTGGAAGGCGGAAAGCTTAAAGAAGTAGGACTCCTCCTGCACGCGCTCAAGCGGACGGTGGCAGTCGGGGCACAGGTGCTGGCCAACGCTGCCGTACTCCTCGTCGCCCTTCTGGACCTGCGTATCGGTGAAGTAGGTCTCGTCAGGCACGCAATACCAACCGTCGTAGCTGCCCTTATACAGATAGCCGGACTCCTTCATGCGCTCCCACAGGTACTGCACGGCATGATGCTGGCGCGGCTCGGTGGTGCGGATGAAGTCGTCGTTGGAGATCTCGAGCTTGCTCCAAAGCTCCTTGAAGTGCGGAGCCTGGCTGTCGGTCCACTCCTGCGGCGTCATGCCATGCTTGGCTGCGGCCTCGGCGACCTTCTCGCCGTGCTCGTCCATGCCGGTCAGGAACTTGACGTTATAGCCGGCGGAACGGCGATAGCGAGCCTGAACGTCGGCGATGATGGTGGAATAAGCCGTGCCCAGGTGCGGATCGGCGTTGACATAGTAGATGGGCGTCGTGATAAAGAACGAAGGCTTGCTTTGATCCATGGGGTTTGTCCTCCAGAAAAACGTTGCATACAGAGGATGATTCTAGCGCAAGGGCTGGATATCCTCCATCTATTGCATATCGAGCACTATGGCATAGACATCGCGCTTGCGGCGCGAATACTTCTGAGACAGGCGCTTGGCCACCGCAGACGCGGGCTCCCCCTCCTCGAGCGCGGCGCGGATATCCTCGCGCAGGGCCTCGTCGGGATCCGCTGCCGCGGCGCCAACCGGCACGATACCGGCCTCCTCATCCTCGCTCGGCGGCGCGATGACCAGCGCAATCTCGCCCCTTACCTCGCCGCGAGCACGCAGCTCCTCGGCAAGCTGGTCAGCGGGCCCGCGCAAGACCTCCTCGTGCAGCTTGGTGAGCTCGCGGCAGACGGCAACCTCACGCTGGGGAAAGACCTCCGCCACGGCCTCGAGCGTCGCCACGATGCGATGTGGAGACTCGTAGAAGATGAGTGCGCCGGGCACCACGGCAAGGCGCTGCAAACGGCGCACACGGTCGCCGTGCTTTCGGCCCAAAAAGCCCTCGAAGAAAAAATGCTCGCAGGGAATGCCGGACGAAACAAGCGCCGTGACGCAAGCAGAGGGCCCAGGAATAACTTCGACGGGCACATCGGCCTCACGCGCCGCCTCGATCAGCGCCTGGCCGGGATCGGACACGCTCGGCATGCCGGCGTCCGAGGCAAAGGCGAGGGTCTCCCCCGCCAGCAGACGGTCGACCAGGCCGGCAGCGCGGCTAGCGATCACATTCTCGTCGCAACGGACAAGCGGCTTGGAAATGCCCAGGTGCATCAGCAGCTTTGACGTCACACGCGTGTCTTCGCAGCAGATGACATCGGCAGCGGCAAAGGCCTCGCCAACGCGCGGGGACAGGTCACCCAGGTTGCCGATGGGCGTGCCGACCACATAGAGTTTGCCCGTATGGGCGCTGTTTTGCGTCATATCAACCTATTCAATCATGCCGCGCTCGAGCGTACCGAGCGCCGCGCGGGCGTCCCATGCTGCAATGCGCTTCTCGGTCTTCCACGTTTGAAAGAACCAACCGGCAGCCGGCGCAAACGAAGCCAGCTGGTTGGCGATAAACACGCGCTCGTAGGCATTGCGGCCCTCGGGCGTAACCGACGAGTTGGCAAAGATCGCCGCGCCCGACCATTCGCCCACCAGCACGGGGAACCCAGTCGAAATCGCTTCTTTAAGCTCGCGCTTGTTACGCGAAATCGCCGTCGTCAGCCCGCGAGGGCTCGTGATGTCGAGCGCATACTCGTCGCGGTAATGGTACAGGTGAAGGTCCATGTAGACGTTCTTGTACTTGGCGCCGCGCATAAAATGCTTCCACTCGCTGGGATGCCCCGACGACGAGAAGACGACGATTTTATCCTCGGGCATATACGAACGGACGAGCTCGTAGGCATCGCGATAGAAATTGCGCAGGTAGTGAGCAGGAATGCCATCCGTCATGGTGAAGAGGCTCTTGCGAACGCTCATCTGCGGCGTGTCCAGCAGCTCAATGCCCAGCAGGCTCTCGGCCTCGCCATAGCGATCGGCCAAGCGCTCGAGCACGTCGAGTGCGACATGACGGCCGTTGGTGGACGAATGCCACTCGGCGACAGCCTCCGGCGTGGTGGGCGAATCGTTGGAATCGCCCTGGCCACCGGGCACGGTTGCCAGATCGAGCAGCACGCGGATATCGTACTTGGCAGCCCACTCAATCGCGCGGTCGATGTAATCGACAACCGATATGTAGGAGGCATCGGACTCCTGTGAGCCAAAGGCATACCAGGGCACCGGCAGACGCACGGCATTGAGACCGATCTGCGCCATGCGGCGAAAATCGTCCTCGCTCACAAACGTCTCGTAATGACGACGCATGCGCTCGTTGTAAGCGGCGGTACCCATGGCCTCCTGCAGCTCGGCTGCGTTGGATGCGCCGGTCGCCGCGTACAGCGACGGGGTCACCCAAGGCTCGGGAATAAACCAGCCAGAGAGATTAACGCCGAGTATCCTCTCCATCACTGCCCCCTTCGGATCATGCAGGTCGAACCCGCATCGTATTGCATAGGATAAGTATCGTTTTGAGTATACCCGCGTGTGCGGACAGGCGACCGAACGGTCTGCAAAGTGACGCGAAAGTGGGAGGAATGTCTGGGGCGGGCGGGCTCGGAATGGTGCGACGAGGTGTGTACGCGCGCCAAAGGCAGGCACCGGAAAGTGTGTCCCGTTCTGAGCCCTTATTCTGGGACGCAGTTTCCGCAGAACCCTACATAAAAGAAAAGGACCCCTTTGCAGAGGTCCTAGTCAATTCAAGGTGGCGGGGAAGGGAATCGAACCCCTGACACGAGGATTTTCAGTCCTCTGCTCTACCAACTGAGCTACCCAGCCATTTGAGGTGTGCCTTGTTTCAAGGCTTGATTAGTATAACCAAGGACGCGTTCCGGTCAACCGAGAATTTTAAAAAAGTTTTTGAGCACAGCCTCGGTTCTTTAAATCGGCACGTCAGAGGCATCAGCCGGCAGCAAGAAGTTTTTCGCTCAGAGCCGCACGGGCAAACTCACTTGGCGTCATCCCCTCGGCAGCCGCCCGTCGACGAATGGCCTCCTTCATTCCCAGAGGAATCTTGACTGACAGCGTTGCCGTCCCCTCACCTGAGAGTGGGGGCCGTCCATGCACGATCCCACCAACGGTGTGTTCGCCATCCGGAAACTCTCCGCGCTCGTACGACTCGCACCACGCGTCAATCATTTCATCCGTTACAACCTGACCATTAGCGGCCGTATACGTCTTGCCCATCATCGACCCCTTTGCCGAGCCCGTTCAATCTCCTGCCAAAATTTCTTCTGGACTGGAGACAAGGCATGAATGATAAGCCACCCACGGAGAAGCTCGACCGCGACAAGCTCCACGCTTCGTCCGTCTGGGAGCCATCCAATCGCAAGCCATCTCGGCGGCTCGTCCTTCGACTCGCGACGAATGCACTCAGTAACCGCAAGCCAAGCGCTAAGCACCTGCTGTTCTGTCAGGTGCTTTTTAGCGTTGGGATGGATCTCAACATCCATGCATCTTCTCCTCCATCTTACCCAATTTCGTATGACGAAAGTCCGCTGTCGCCAATTCTTAAGCCGGCACGCGTTGGAGAGCAGGGGTCGAAACAATGATTGAAGGACGCTCTAGTACGGCCCAGGCGCCGGGGCAGGAGCACATACGCCAGGGACGTACGTTTTCGTAGCATACGAGGACATAGCCACGTGCATCGATAAAGGCGATATCGATGGGATAGGCCATAAAACACGTATGGACCGAAGAGCAGCGTGGAAATGCCATGACGAGCGGCAGACCGTTGGCGGCAACCGGACACCGTCCCAGCATGCCGCGCAGGCGCACGGCAAACGACTCCGCCACCGCAAACTCGGCCGGCGTCCAGCCCAGCCTATTGAGTGCCCGCGCGTAGGCGATGTAGGACGAGACCGCGGTCACATGACCACCCCCGGACGCCATGGATCGACCGTCACCGCGCGCTCGTGCGACAACGTTGTCGGCGCCCCCAGCGGAACGCCAGCGATGCTGAGAGAAGTCGGCCACGGCTCATAGTGCATGGTGCAGGTGTAGGTCCTAAACGTACCGGATAGGGAGAGCAGGCCACCATCCGATGCCTCCGCGCCTTGCTCGCTCGACACTTCGATCTGCAAGTCATAGCCTTCCATGGCATTCAGAATTTGAGTCCGGACCGTCGCCGAGGCATCGACAGAGCTTTCGTCGCCCTCCCCGCTCGGCGCCACGGCGTGCGCCAACACGATGTCGGGCACCACGCGGTCGAAGCGCGCGACAGCGCTGGCATAGATCATGACGTTGTATACGATGAGTGCCAGCACCAGCAAAACGGGCGTAACCACTGCTATCTCCACCGTCGCTTGGGCGCGCTCCTCGCGCAGACGCATGCGGATACTCATTACGACCCACCGCCCAGAGCGCCAACCAGCGTGGCGACATCGACGGTGAGCGGGATGGAGCCGCCGCCGGGCAGAGGAATCTCCGCAAGCGTGAACACCGTACCGCTGATGGTGCGTTCGACTTGATATTCCAACGCCTCGCAAAGCGCCTTGGGATCGGTCACGCCCAACGGAATACTTCGCAGTTTGTCTTGCGCTTGAGAGAGACCAGCAATGTCAGACCCCGGGCTCTTAATGACGTTGGCGGAATCAGTCAGCACCGGCTTTCGCAGGCGCAAGTCGCACGGTTCCAAACCCAGCGCCGCCACGGACGCCGAAACGGTATCGCCGAGCCACGATGCGATGGAGCCCAACGCGCCGCTGCCCCCTCCTAGGCCTTTAATCATCTCGTCCATAAGTTCGTCGGCCGAACCTTGGATGTCTCCGTATCCCACAAGCAGCCGTCCCCAGACATCCATGACGCCATCGAGTACGCCGGCAACGCCACCCGAGCGTTCCTTCAATGTCGAGAAAAATCGCGAAAGCACGTTGTTTTGCGCCGTCGCCTCATCGGGCGCCAGCACCGCGGCAGAGATGGCACCGCGATCGCCAAGCCTGACTGCCGTGTTAAACGAAGAGTTGAGCTCATCGGGGCTCGAGATGGCACCCGAAACCGCAAAGGCAACCACGCCGTTGCGACCGGGCGGAGCGATACGCGGACGCTCGCCCGAAAGCGCTTTAATGGCCTGGTCAAACGCATTGCTCGCACGGTCGGCCTCATCCTCGGTCTGACGCATGAGCTCAAGCTCTTTGTTCCGACATTTGACGTATTCCTCCAAGGCCTTTTTGAACTCGTCGAAGTGATATTCGAAGCCGTTTTCGATAGAGGTTGAAGGCGCCGCAACAGCACCAAGCGACAAAACGCCAAAATGGCATTTGCTGCATTTATCCTGTCCATCGTAATCGGCAACCGAAGCAAATCCGCTCGGCGTCCCTTTCTTATAGTTAGGGCAGGTCGTCCCGTAATGCAGATACGCCTTGTCATCGTTCACGCTAGTCGGCCACACCGCATCGGTATAGAGTTCCGTCGCCCGAACCTCATCAGAGTTGCGCGGCAGCAGCGGAATATAGGAGGAAACCCTGTCTCCGTTCTCGGTTATATGCGCCCGATCGACCTCCGCGCTCGCATAGGTATAAAACGCCTTACGCGCCGCAGACTCTGCCTTCATCTCGACACTCGAGCCGTGGGGCTTCTCATTTGTCAGACGCCAATGGTAGTAGTCCTTCGCGCGATCAAGGGCAACTTGGGGCTCCCACGTAACGCTCGATGAGTAATGCGGATTTTGAACACCGGAGAGATCCGTTAGGCTTTTCGCACGCTCCCACATGCAAGAACAGCTGCCGACCGAGCCCTTGTCAGACCCACCACAATCCGCCAGCCAAGCACGCTCTTTAGCCTTCGCCGTGTCCTCAGAAGCCTTCCGCAGCTCCTCGGCCGCACCCTCTAAATCATCTGATGTGTCTTTAATGGTATCGGTCGAGATCTCTGATCCTTTGAGCGCAGCGAAGTCAGACTCGGATGTCCTGGGCACGGCAAGCGCCGTACCGGTATAGGTCACACTATCGGTATCCTGCGCCGACACCGTCTGCGTGGCACGCGCGGCGATCAGATACGGCAGAGCCGTCTCGATTTTCTGTAAGCCTTCCGATGCGCTTTTGGCAAACTTGTTGCGCGTTTTAATGATCTCAATCCCGGTGTCGACCATATTGCCGGCAACCGGCTCGGCACCCGGGATGAGGATGGCGACCAGGCCCGTCCCGATCGTGGCAAACCCCGCCAGCCCCAGACTCAAGATGCTCGCATCAACCACCGTGGCAGCCGTGTGATAGGACGACACTACGTTGGCACCCGCCAGCGCGCCACTATCAGCCGCCACCTGAGTATCCCCGGCACGCGACATGCTCCATATCGCCGCGGTCGACGAAAACAACAATGTGAGCACCACTAGGATGACCACGGCAGAAGAAAGCGTGGTATAGGCGCCATCTTCGATAAACAGATCGACACCGGCTCGACCCATAAAGCCGCCTCGCTTGCGATGGCAGCTCGGACGGTGCGTCAAAACGCGTCTAGACCAGAAACGCTTAATCCCATGCAGCAATCCACGAATCATAATCTCCCTCCAGCCATTCGGGACGCGATTGATACGAGACATCGACCTTGAGCTCAACGTAGCCGCCCTCGGCGGTACCACCCATAGCCTGCGCAAACGCACCGATCACAGGCAACGGCTTGACCTCGCCGGAAACAGACACGGACGAAACGCCGCCGGCACCGGCCCGCCCCAACTCGATATTCCACGACAGCGGCCCGCCGGCATGAAAAATCGAGACGTTGGGCACCGCGGCAAGTCTGCGGCGAGTGAACTCCTTAAGGTCATCGTCGTCCTCCACCGTCGTCGTGGTCATAAGCCGCGCGGTCTCGGCGGCGGCAGACTCCATGACCGCGCGCGTATAGAGCAGGCATACCGGCTGCAGCGCCAGCAGGATGAGCGTCAAAAACGTCGGCAGCAAAAAGGCGGCCTCAACCGTAGACTGCGCCCGATCCTCGCACGCGATATCAATACAGAGCAATGTCCTTGGCGCCCGTCGCGGCATCGATAACCGACGATGGGGCGACGCCATGGGACGCTGCCCGCTCAACCAGTGCCGCCAAGCGTCCATCGGTGCCAGCGCGCCAAAGCCCCGCAATCGCCAGCACAATCGACAACAGCGCCACGGTGACGATGGCGTATTCGACGGTCGACTGAGCAGATTCCTCACGCAGGACACCATGCATTTCACGACCCCTCCTTTGACTCCATTGTTTGCGGAACCAGACGCACGGCACGCAGGCGGCACGAGGCATCGCCGGCATCAGCAGCAACCGTCACCATGTCGACCCAGCCTCGCCCATCGCGCACGATGGCGCCCCATACGTTGCCCTTAATATCGAGATAGCCGCTCAGGGCGAGCTGGGCCGTGGGCACTTCGCGGTAGGCGCGCAGCAGGTCTGCCGCTGCCTCGGTCATCGGCCGGTCCTCGGACCATGCGAGCCGAACCGCGATCGCGTTGTCTACAGACGGCTCCGTCGCGCTGGCGGCCCGCTCGTCGAGTGCCTGCAAAAAGGTCTGAGCCGTGACGGCGGCATTCTGACCGCCCATCGCCCCCGTGCCTTCCGCTTGTGACATCGCCGCCGAGCCCGATCCCAAATCGGCAGTAGCGCCTGGACGCTGCTGCCGCGCAGCACCCAGCCCCCAAAGCGTCACCGCTATTGCCACGAGCAAACAGACGAGCACCAGCGGCGAACCAACAGGACGCCTGCCTCCTACAGGCTGTTGATGCCGTCTTTGATCGCGTTCCATAGTTCTTCGACTTTGCTCTTAAACGCGACGATGGCGATAATCGCAATCACTACGAGTACACCGACCAAGATGGCGTATTCGGTAGTGCCCTGCGCGCTCTCCTCCCGCAACAGCGCCTTGGCACGCTGGCGAGCGCGGATTGTCCGGCAAAAAGCCCAGCTCCAAGCCTTGCCCGCAATGTTGGTCATCGTGTTCATATATTCCTCCCTACATCATCCCGCCTGCTCCCAGCAGCGGGCCCAATATGGACAGAAGCAACGCCGGCAAGATGAGCGTGCCGGTGGGAATCAGCAGCTTGACGGGCGCACGCTCGATCTCGCGCTCGACCGCGGCGCGATGAGCCGCACGGATCTCGCGACTTTGAGCGGCCAGCGTCTCGGCAAGTGGGGCACCCAGGACGAGCGCCTGCCCCACCGTGATGGCAAAGGTCTCGAGCGCTCGCACGTCCAGGTCGCGCGCGGCGGCCAACAGCTCGTCCTCACGCGTGCCCACGCCCACCTGCCACGCCATGCAGGCGCGCTCAAGGCGAAGAGCCAGCACTGACCGGCGGTTGGCGCAGAAAATCTCAAGCGCCGCATCAAACGAAAGACCGGCCGAAAGACCCAAGCGCACAACATCGATCATCTCGGAAACTTCGCCGAGCGACACTCGCGCCGGGCCGCCCGCTCCAACCGCGCCCTTCACTCGCGCGGTCAGAGCATCGACCACCGAGCGACCTGCGGCAGCGACCAGCACCGCCTCGCGCTTGCAGGCCCCTGCGATCTTGCGTGCATCCGCCCGATCCAAACCCGTCGCGACAAATACACTCAGGGCGCACAGGCAAGCCGCAACTGCAACCGGGGCGCTCATAGCTCCACCCGCATAATGCGCCGGATAACCACCAGGGCAACGGCGTTGAGGGCAAGACCCAGCACCACAGCGCCCGCGCCGGCGGGCGTCGCAAGACCGCGACGAAAATCTGCCGAAAGCAGCGCCAACACCGCGCACATGCCCGCCGGCATCGCCGCGACCATATGCGCAGACATGCGAGCCTGCGACGTCTTAACATCCAGGCGGCGCTTGAGCTCAATGCGCTCCCCCACCATGCTCGACGCCTCGGACAGTAAGTCGGCAAGCGGAGCGCCGGTGCGCTGAGACACCTTAAGCGCCAAGGTCACAAGCGAAAGACCGGGGGCGTCGATACGCACGAGCAAGTCATCGAGCGCGTCGGTCGCCGAGATGCCGCAATCGATCGCCGCCGCCACCCGCAAAAACTCGGTATGCACTGGCTCTTGCGCATGAGCGCCCACAAAGCGCATGCCCTGGGCCAGCGAATGTCCCGAGGCAAGCGACATGGAAAGTGCGGTAAACGCCTCGGGCATTGCCTCTTCTGCATCGTGTTGCTCGCGCCGGCTCTCAAAGCCATCCCGAGCGGCACCAACGGTAAACGGAGCAACAAGTCCCAAGGCAAATCCGAGGGGCGATAACGACACCATCGTTAGTAAAACGCAGCAGACACCGCTCGACAGCAGCAGAAACGCCAAACGTCCCGAAGCATCTTCGATCACGAGGCCAAGGCGATGCGCCGGAGCCAGCGATGCCCACGAACGGGCGATCTTTTTCAGCAGATCGTTTTCCACCAGCTCACGCGGCAGCTTCTCTGCCACCGTCTCGAGCGCCTGACGTGCCAACTCCGCCGGCGGTACCTGCGGCACACGAGGTTCCGCCCCGCACGCCGTCGCGACAGAAAGCCCTGCCAAGCCCCCTACGACGAGGGGCACAGTGATCTCCATTCGTCCACCTCCTCTTGTGTGAGCGTCCCCGACCGCAGGCCTTCTGCGATAAACGGCGGCTCGCGGTCGAGCGTCCAGATGCGCTCGGCAGCATCGAAAGTCACATAGCGTTCGAGCTCAACACCGCCCGACACGCCGCGGTGAACCCCCGAATATGAGGCCACAAAGCGCCTGCCATCGGCGTGGCGCTCGGACATCACGATGCCGTCGAGCGCCATGGCGATCTGCTCCTCGATGAGCTCACTCGGCAGATCGATGCCATAACGTGCAAGCAACGTCAGACGCACCACGGTCTCCTGTTCTGAACCCGCATGAAGTGTGGTGAGCGACCCATCGTGGCCCGTGTTCATGGCCTGCAACATGTCGCAGCACTCGGCACCGCGCACCTCGCCCACCACGATGCGGTCGGGGCGCATGCGCAGGGCATTAGTTACCAGGTCGCGGATCGTCACCGCGCCCTCACCCTCAATTGAAGCCTCGCGCGCCTCTAGTCGCACCACGTGCGGATGATGTGCAAACTTGAGCTCGGCAGAGTCCTCGATCGTCACGATGCGCTCGCCGGTGGAAATCTCGCATGACAACGCGTTGAGCAGGGTGGTCTTACCAGATCCCGTGCCTCCCGCAACCGCCAGGTCCTGTCGCAGCGACACCGCGCACGACAGCAGCTGCGCATACCAAAGCGGCAGCGACCCCAGCCCCACGAGCTCGTCCAGCGAGCAGATGCGGTCCGAGAACTTTCGGATGGTGAGAATCGGTCCGTCAATCGCCACAGGCGGAATCACCGCGTTGACGCGATAACCCGTCTTGAGGCGGGCGTTGACGATGGGGCTACGCTCGTCGATACGACGGCCGAGCGGCGAGATGATGCGGTCGATGAGCACACGGATCTGCTCGTCGTCCTCAAACGCGTGCTCGATGGGATACAAAACGCCGCCGCGTTCAAAGAAAGCCGAGCGGCAGCCGTTGATCATGATCTCGGTAACGGTGTCGTCCTCGATGAGCGGCTGCAACGGCCCCAAGCCCACCACATCATCCAAAATCTCGTCGATGATGGTCTCGCGCTCGGGCGTCGCGAGATCGGTCGGCTCCTCAACATTGAGCGCCGCCTCCACCGCGGGACGCAATTCCGAGCGGGCAAGTGCCGGGTCGATATAGGCGCTGATACGCGCCACTTCGTCGTAACCCATGCGGTCCATTACGGCGCGCTTGGTGCGTCGTTTCACCGCGCGGCGACGCCCCGCATCTACAGGCGCTGCCGTCGCTGCAGCGCCGGCAGCCTTAATCCTCGTTTGCAGGCTCATCGCTGATCACCCTCGCGCGACCAGGGAAGGCGAATACGCGGGCGTTCGGTGCGTGTTGCACGGTCGGCGACCATATCGCTCCAAGGACCGACGGCGCACCCCAGTTCCACGAGCATCTCGCGCGTGGCCTCGCGCACGCTGGTCGCAAAAGCGCTGGTCTGCCCCACTGCCTCGTCAGCGCGCCCAAACGCCATGAGCGCGGCGAGATCCTGCCCGCCATCGGCGATACGAATCTTGGAGCTCAACGCACAGGCAATCTCAAAGCGCATGGCGACGTCCTCGTCTGCCCCGCGCGCACCGAACCGGTTGAACACGGCGCTCATGCGCGTGCGCGGCACACCTACTCGACTTGCCAGTTCAATGACGCGCGACGCCGATGTCGCGGACGACACCGCCGCATCGCCAACGACCAGGCAACGGTCGCTCGCTGCCACCGCAGCCGCCACGGCGTCGCCCCAAAAGACCGAGGTATCGATAAAGACCACGTCGGATTCGCGACGCAGGACATCAAGCAGTAGCTCCACCGGACGTGCCATGAGCTCGGCTTGCTCGGGCGCCGCGACGGGACCCCAGAGCGTAACGCCCGGCGCCACGCGCATCGAAGCGGCTACGATATCCGGCTCGGCGAGCACGCCCGCCGCCGACGGCTCGATAAGTGCCGCCATATCGCGCGGAGCATCGACGCCTAACAAGTCGTAAAGGTTTCCAAACATCAGGTCCAGGTCGAGCACGGCGGCACGCAAGCCCAACAGCGACGATGTGTGTGCCATGGTGGCAACAATCGTCGACTTGCCGCAACCGCCCGAACCCGAAATGGCGCAGATGACCGGAGCTCGATGCGGCGGTGCGGCGGCGTCTGCCGGCGGCATCTGAAGCGGCGGGGCGGGCGTCGATGACAGCGTCCCCGTCTCCCCCGCCGCAACCACACGCTGCGTCCAAGCCGGCATGGCAGCTTGTTCGGTCTGCGAGGCAGGCTCGTTCTGTGCAATCTGCTCATGCTGCATCGGCGACAACTCGCCGCACCCGGCAAAGCCCTCAACTTCGTCGAGTTCATCCGCCAGATTCACGCCGTGCACGTATCCCATATCTACAGCCGGGGAGTCGCCAGCATGCTGCGACGGCCCTCCAGCGTCATCGTATACAAGGGGGTTCCGGGGGCGCCGACCATGCTCGGCTTCCGCTTTTCCATAATCATCAACACGCGGGCCTCTTGTAGCGCGAGGCGCCCCGGGTTCCCTATCAACAAAAGCATCGGGCTCAATCGTCATGCGCCGATCGGAATCAACCGCTCCCTCGCCCGCGCGCCCGTTGCCGCATATACTGTGCGCAGCGATGACCTCGGTCGCCCCCGCGCGAAACAGCCCCTCGATATCCGACGGATCGAGCGCTTCTATCAACACGACCACGCGACTCACGCGGCCTTCGGCCGTCAGGCGCGCAACAGTCTTGCGAACATCTTCGGTATCAAACAGAGACGCCGCGATGATGGCAGCCCCGCGGCGCGACGGAAACGCCCGCGCCATGGAAACCAGCCCGTCCAGGTCACCCACGCGAAGCACCTGTGCACCCGCATCACGGCCCTCGACTTCCCGCTGCAACAGCCCGTAATCGCCGCACGCGCAGCACGCAAGCCAGATCGCCTTCATCACTCGTCGCCTCCGCTCTTTTTGCCGCGCGCCGTGGCGGGAATCGTCAAGCTGACCGTTCCCTTGCCCGAGGCTCCCAGCAGTTCCTTGACGTCTTCGGGGTCAGCCGCCAGTGTCACCCATTCGATCTTGCCTTCACGCGTGGCACCGGAATCCTCACTGGTATCGATCACGTACGCGCCGCACAGCCGATCGGTTACGCCGTCTTTTTGCACGTACACATCCACGTAGCTGCCCACGCCCGCAGCACCGCCGACCGAGTGCTCGGCATCGACCGCCACCGAAACGGCGACCTTGCCCTTAGGCACCTCGAGCATGTGGCTCTCGGCCTTGGTGTAGACATTGCAGATCACGGCGTTTTTGGGAATACGCGAAGTCGTCACGTCGCCGCGCACCTGGCGTAGCTCGGTCGCCGCGTCACGCGGCAGCAGACTCGTCAACCACTCCTGGGTTATGACATTGGTCTCATCGAGGGTCTCGCCCACATCGATATCGCGCGCCGCGACGCATACCTCGACGCGATCGCCACCGTACTTGGCCAAGGTCTCAGCCTGGACCTGTTCGGCTTGCGAGCGGATCGACGAGCCGTAAACCATGCAGAGCAGAGCAGCGAGCACGCCCGCGACCAGACTGATGGCGATGCGCTTGCTCTTGTTCACGGCCGCTCCTCTCATGGCAGTGCCGGGCGAATGCCCGTACCACCATTGTCTGGGCGGCCAGAGTGCAAAGCGGCGCAATCGCAATCTTGGTTTTCGATGTCAAACCAATCGCTGACCAAAAGCTGAACAGCCCGTCAAGCTCGTGACAAGGTTTTGGCCAGCACGTCAGCAAACTGCATGTTTCGAGGCTTTTCCGCAGCAAAAAAGCCGTCTCCCGAACAGTTGGGAGACGGCTGTCATAGATAAAATCAATTACAGATGGACATCGGGATCGAGCATTTGAGCGCTCACGCGCATGGATGACGCCAGATTTTGGAACGTTTCCAGACGCAGGCCGTCGATCTGCCCGGCGTCCTCGGCCTCGCGAACGGCGCAACCCGGTTCGTGGGTATGCGTGCAGTCGCCAAACCGGCACGCACGCGATGCCTCGACAATCTCGGGGAAGGCGCGTGCCAGACCCCGCTCGTGACCCACGAGCGGCAAACTGCGCAGACCCGGGGCATCGGCGATCACGCCGGCGTCGCCCGGCAGCGCCACCATCACGCGCGCGACGGTAGTGTGACGGCCCTGGTCGTCGCGTTCGCGCACACCGCCGGTCGCCAACGTATCGTGGCCCAGCAGTGCATTGAGCAGCGTCGACTTGCCGGCACCCGACTCGCCCAGAATCATGGCGCAGCTCCCGGCAGGCACGCAGGCACGGACCTCGTCCAGACCGCGGCCCTCGGCAGAAGACGTCACGATCACGCGCACGTCCGGACCCACCAGACGACGCACGCGGTCCAGATCGCGCTCGAGCTCATCGGCCTCGCAGCGGTCGGCCTTGGTGAGCACCACCACCGGCTCGGCATCGCAATCGAGCGCCAATACCAGTGAGCGCGCCACGCGATCGAGCAGCACCTCGCCGGCGCCGAGCGCCTGCACGATCAGCACGCTGTCAACGTTGGAGCAGAGCACCTGGCGCTCACCGCGGGCACGGCCACGCCAACGCTCAAAGCTCGTACGGCGCGGCAGCACGCACTCAATCACGCCCATATCGTGCCCGGGAGCGCGGCGCACCGCCACACGGTCGCCCACGGCAGGCAGCAGGACCTCGTCCTCGCCGCGCGACTTGGCAAACCCCACGGCATGCTCGGCACGAAACGTGTCATCGGCAGTCGCCACCAGCGGAAACCCGCGGTCCAGGCGCACCACGGCGCCAAGCTGCATCTGCTCGGGCCCCTCGGCATGTGCGCAGAAATCATCAAAGGCAGTCTGCTGAGCTTCATCGACCGGCAGGTCATCAAACGCCGGAACATCCTGCAGCGCGTCAAGCCCCGGTACACTCGCCAGCAATTCCTCAGCAGATGCAGGGGCTTCGGTCGCGAGCTTCCGACGACGATCGCGCTTAGCCCGCGCCCCCGTCGTCTTTTTCTTCGCCTTAGCCTTAGCCTTGCCCACAAGCGCCTCCCAGCACCATAAATCACAACTGAGCAGGTATTTTCCCACAAAAATGAGTCGGTCGAGCAAATGCTCGACCGACCCACACACTTTCCCTCAGCCTTTATCATCCACACGGGAGAAAAGTCAGCAACGTCACCGCAGGGCCCGCCCGCCGAGAGGGGTTTCCAAAGGGCACATCCTTTATTCAAAACGAGCGGCCGAGCAATTGCTCGGCCGCTCACCTTCTTTCCCTCAGCCCTTTTTCATCCGCGCGGGAGAAAAGCCAGTAAGGATACCGTAGGGCCCACCCCGGGAGTGTTTTCTTCTGAGCGATCCCGCAGCGCGAAGCGCGAGGACCAGCGAAGAAGAAAACACGCAGGGGCGGGCCCGGACAGGTTAACTTACTCCTTCTCGACCGCGCGCATGATCGCCTTGTAGATCTCCATCAGCGGAATAATCAGGAAGGCAAGGCCCAGGGCAGCGACAACGCCCTTGAGCTCAAGCGTTACGGGGCCAAAGAACATCTCAGCAAGCGTCGGCTGCACGGTTACGATCACCGTCAGCACCAGCGCCAGCGCGGCGGAAGCCCACAGCCACTTGTTCTGCTTCTTCATGGTGAACAGCGACGCACGACGGCTGCGCATATTGAAGCAGTGGAAAATCTCGACCATGTTGAGCGTGATGAAGGCCATCATCACGCCTTCCTCGTCGGCATTGCCGGCGATCATATCGGCGATGTGGATGTAGCCCATGTCAAAGTACACGCCCACAAAGAAGCTCGCCAGCACCAGCACGGTGATGATTAGGCCCTGGACCACGCAGTCCAGACCCATATGTCCGGCAAAGACACCATCCTTGGCGTTGCGCGGCTTGCGCTTCATGATGTCGCCCTCGGCGTCCTCCATGCCCAGCGCGAGCGCAGGGAAGCAGTCGGTAACCAGGTTCACCCACAGCAGCTGCACCGGCTGGAAGATGGTAAAGCCGATGAGCGTGGCGATAAACACCGAGAAGACCTCGGCAAGGTTGGCCGAAAGCAGGAACTGGATGACCTTGCGGATGTTGTCGTAGATGCGACGGCCCTCTTCGCAGGCACCGATGATGGTGGCGAAATTGTCGTCGGCAAGTACCATGTCGGCGACGTTCTTGGTGACATCGGTACCGGTGATGCCCATGCCCACGCCGATGTCGGCGCGCTTGATGGACGGGGCGTCGTTGACGCCATCGCCCGTCATGGCCACGATCTGGTCACGCGACTTCCAGGCCTCGACGATGCGGGTCTTGTGCTCGGGCTGGACGCGGGCGTACACGCCGTAGTCCTCGATGTGCGCGTCGAGCTCCTCGTCGCTCATGCGATCGAGGTCGGCACCGGTGATGGCATGGCTGCGATCGGTGACGATGCCCAGCTGCTTGGCGATGGCCACGGCGGTGTCGATGTGGTCGCCCGTGATCATGACGGTGCGAATGCCAGCGTCGTGGGCCTCGCGGATGGCTTCGGCGACCTCGGGGCGGACCGGGTCGATCATGCCGGACAGGCCGCAGAAGACCAGGTCATGCTCGAGCGCGGCGGGGCTGCAGTCGACCGGGACCTCGGTGTAGGTGTGGCTTGCCAGCGCCAGCACGCGCAGGGCCTCGTCGGCCATGGCCTTGTTGGCGGCCACGAGCTCGGCGCGACGCTCCTCGGTCAGGGGGACGACCTTATCGCCCTCGTAGATATGGGTGCACAGGCCGATCACCACGTCGGGCGCGCCCTTGGTGTACTGCTCATACTCGCCGTCAAGGGTCTCGACGACCACGGACATCATCTTGCGGCCCGAGTCAAACGGGGCCTCGCCCACGCGCGGGTGCTCGGCAGTCAGGCCAGTGAGGCCCGCCTTGCCGGCATCGTTGACGAGCGCACACTCAGTCGGCTCACCCACGGCCTCGCCCAGCTCCTCGTCCCACTGAGCATCGGAGCACAGCGCCATGCCGGCCAGGAACTTCTCCTTGGGCGCAGCGAGCTCGTGCTTGACGACGGTCATCTTATTCTGGGTAAGGGTGCCGGTCTTGTCGGAGCAGATGGTCTGTGTGCAGCCAAGGGTCTCGACAGCAGAGAGCTTGCGGATAATCGCCTGGCGCTTGGCCATCTTGGTCACGCCAAGCGAAAGGACGATGGTCACGACGGCAACAAGGCCCTCGGGGATGGCGGCGACGGCGAGCGAGACGGCAACCATAAAGGTGTCGAGCAGGGCAGTCGGATCGGTAAGGACGTTGCCCACGCCGTGGCGGAGGATGTCAACGCCAAAGATGACGACGCAGATGACGATCACCATGATGGTGAGGATGCGGCTGAGCTCGGCGAGCTTCACCTGCAGCGGCGTGAGCTCTTCCTTGGCCTCGGCCAGGGCGCCGGCGATCTTGCCCATCTCGGTGTTCATGCCGGTGCCGACCACGACGGCGCGACCACGGCCGTACACGACGGTGGAGCCCATATAGCACATGTTCTTACGGTCGCCGAGCGGCACGTCGTCGGTGCCGGCGGCGAGCTCGATCACGTTGGCATGCTTCTCGACGGGCACGGACTCGCCGGTGAGCGCGGCCTCTTCGATCTTCATCGTGGCGCTCTCGAGCACGCGGCAGTCGGCCGGAACGGAGTCGCCCGCCTCGAGCATGATCACGTCGCCGGGCACGAGCTCGGCGCTCGGCAGGTGCACGAGCTTGCCGTCGCGTAGCACCTTGGACTGCGCCGCACTCATCTCCTGCAGGGCCTCGAGGGCCTCCTCGCTCTTGGCTTCCTGGACCACGCCCAGCACCGAGTTGACGATAACGACGAACATGATGATGGCAACATCGGCAAAGTCGGGCTCGCCCTTGACCATGCCCGTGAGCGCACTGATGACGGCGGCAACGATCAGCATGATGACCATAGGGTCAGCCATCTGTTCAAAGAAACGCTTCCACAGCGGCGTCTTCTCAGCTTCCTCGAGCTTGTTAGGGCCTGTCTTGGCGAGGCGCGACGACGCCTCGTCGTTGCTCAGGCCGAGGTTCTCATCGACACCTTGGTCGCTGAGCACCTCCGCCGCGGCGGACAGGTATTCCTTTTGCATATAGAGTCCCCTCCTGGGATTCGGGCCACTCAGCAGATTGATGCCCGATCATAATTCCCAGGAGAAGGGCAAGGGCTCATCAAGGCTGCCGTGCTGAGCGGCAGTTGATAGTGGAGCTATGGTACCCCAAAGCGACGCGTCTAGCCAAAACAATCGGTTTGGAAATATGGTCCGCACGCAACGGTGCAGACCGTGTGATGCTCAACATTGGTAAAACGTTTTTTCTTCGGCACATCGCCAAACTGACATATCGCCCAGATAGCAGCGGTTGGAGTGGTTGGTAAAGATTTTTCATATACCGTTTTTCCCGCAAAAAATGAACTTCCATTTCGGCATACGGTCGATTTTTTGGGGTATTCGGTCGGCATTTCGTTATAATCATCTCGGTTTTATTTCTTATGGTTTATCTATCAGCGCAAGACGATGTCAGATGGAGGTCTGAATGTACAAGCGCACTAAGATTGTATGCACCATGGGTCCCGCCTGCGATAGCGACGAGACCATCCGCGAGATGATCAAGGCGGGCATGAACGTCGCCCGTTTTAACTTCTCGCACGGCTCCTACGACGAGCACCACGGTCGCATCGAGCGCGTCCGCCGTATTTCCAAGGAGCTCGGTCTGCCTGTCGGCATCCTGCTCGACACCAAGGGCCCCGAGGTCCGCACCGGCCTTCTGGTCGACGGCAAGAAGGTTGCCGTCAAGACCGGCGATAAGATCGTCGTCACCGCTCAGCCCACGTCCGAGGATTTCCACGGCACCGCTGAGCACATCTCCCTCGACTACCTGGCTCTGCCTTCCGAGGTCGAGAAGGGCTCCCTCATCCTGATCGATGACGGCCTGGTTGCCCTCGAGGTCGAGTCCGTCAGTGGCCAGGACATGACCTGCGTCGTTAAGAACGACGGCCTGATCGGCGAGCGCAAGGGCGTCAACATGCCCAACGTCAACATCTCGCTGCCCGCCATCACCGAGCGCGATCGTCAGGACATCCTCTTTGGCCTGACCGAGAACATCGACTACATCGCCGCTTCCTTCATCCGTGACGGCGAGTCCGTCCGCGGCATCCGCGAGCTTTGCCGCGAGAACGGCGGCGAGCACGTGACGATCTTCCCGAAGATCGAGTGCGCCTTGGGCGTCGAGAACTTCGACGAGATTCTCGAGGCTTCCGACGGCATCATGGTCGCCCGTGGCGACCTGGGTATCGAGATCAAGCCCGAGCTCGTTCCGCACATCCAGAAGGAGATCATCGCCAAGTGCAACGCGGCCTACAAGCCCGTTATCACCGCTACGCAGATGCTCGACTCCATGCAGCAGAACCCGCGCCCGACGCGCGCCGAGGTTGCCGACGTTGCTAACGCCATTTATGACGGCACCGACGCCGTCATGCTGTCCGGCGAGTCCGCTGCCGGTAAGTACCCGGTCGAGGCCGTCAAGATGCAGGCCAGCATTGCTCTCGAGACCGAGAAGTACCTCCCGGCCCACGCTCCGCTCGAGGTTCCGGCCGATGCTCACGGCACCCGCGTCGTCAACAACGTTGTGGGTATGTCCGCTGTGAACATGGCCACCACCGTTGGCGCCAAGTGCATCACCGTGCCGACGACCACCGGTCGTACCGCTCGCCTGATCTCGCACTTCCGTCCCAACATGCCGATCTGCGCGTTCTCCCGCCACGAGTGGGCCGTCCAGCAGATGATCATGTACTGGGGCGTTATCCCGCACCAGGCCGAGATTACCCAGGGCACCGTCAACGGCACGATCGTCAAGGCGATCGAGACCGCTAAGGAGCTCGGCTACGTCGAGGCCGGCGATCTGACCGTCGCTACCGCCGGCGATCCCCGCATGAGTGTTCAGCTCGAGGACAAGGTCTCCTCGACCAACGTCGCTTACGTCGCTCAGGTGCGCTAAATCGCACTTGCAAGCATGCTTGCATTGCAAAGGGCCCGGAAGGCTTCGCCTTCCGGGCCCTTTTTCTGTGCCAATGTCGGCGCACGGCAAAACACGCACTCATTTCTTTACCAAAAGCGCGAAATCCACCCTTCGAGGCCCAAAAAATAAAGTCCCAAGCGCTAAAAGTGTTCGCCCGGTGGCAAACCCACACCTTAACCGACGCTGATAAATCGTTTTAGCAAGAGCCAGATCGACCTAGTTTTCGGAAGTATGCGGCAAATTCTGAGACCTTCGAACACACCCCGTTTTTTTACAACAAAATGCCTGATAAACTAGCCTCAAAAGCCAGGTCTGCTCACAGGGTTCAGATTTTGCCGCATACTTCCGAATTGACGCTGGCATCGCACGGTCCAAAAGCACATTTCGATCTGGAGGACGTCATGGACCTGACGCTCTGCGGTCAATCCGCTTTTTACTATTACCGTATCCCGCCGCAGGTATTAGGCCTTTACCCCGCCATTAGCCTTGGCAATATAGATCGCAGATGTTGCGGCCTCGGAAGTCATGCAGTTGTAAAAGACCTGCTTCACGCACCGCTTCACAGGCTTGTATTCACTCGGGCACAATCGGGGTCGCGAAGCCTCTTTAAATCGCACCTCCTGACCCAAGAGCCGCCTCCTGGGTCGTTTAGGCAGACTGAACATGGATTTGATGTCACTTCACCGGAATTCACGCTGCTCAGCCTTGCTACGCAGGTCTCCCGCAACCAGCTACTCATGGCTTGCTACGAGATGTGCAGCTCATTTGCAGTGTTTACGCCCTGCGAACGTACGCAACAGCAACTTGATGAGGCAATATCTCTTAAGTTCATTCCGCCCGACTGTGGTTGGAAGCGTATTGTCGACACCAAGGGCAATGACACCAACTTGTGGAAACGCGCGCCGCTCCTCAGCGCGGCGGATATCGCCGCGTTCGCCAAGCAGGCCGCAGGCCTGCGCGGTGTTAAGCAGCTCCGCTGGGCCGCCGAACGCATGGCAGGGCAGACCGCCTCGCCCTTCGAGGTCCAGACGTCCATGCTCGTCTCACTCCCCCGCGACGAAAGCGGTCTGGGTATAGGCATCACCAATAACGCACGCATCCCGCTCAGCGAAGCCGCACGTTCGCTGTATGACAAAACCTGCTGTTATGCCGATATCCTCATCGAAAGTGTCACCGACAGCATGGGCGTCATTCTGGAATGCCAAGGCCGCTCCGCTCATGACAGCGAAGCTGCGAGTCTCTCCGATGCCGAGCGCACTACCGCACTCACAAGCATGGGCTACGACGTCATCCAAATTACCTATGGCCAGATCAAGGACAAAAGGAGCTTTGGCAACCTTGCCGAACTCATCCATAAAAAGGCCGGGCTTCCCTACACCCCAAAGATCAAACAGGAGTGCGACGCCGAAGATGCTCTGCGGCAAGAACTGCTTGTCGATTGGGATGACCTATTCGCTGCCAGGCAGGCCAGCTAGCAGCTAGCGATCAGAGGCAGCGCGGGCGCGCTGGGCAATGCGACGCGGGCGGCAAAACCTGCCTCGGTTAACTCGACGACCTCGGTAAACGTTGCGTCAAAGAACGCTTCGGTCAGCAGGCGGTACGGCGGGTGATCCGGCTCGCCGGGGTTTTCGCGCACAATCTCGTGCATGACGCCAATGGTTTTGAGCACATACTCTTGCGGGATCGAATACTGGCCAAACTGGGCCGCCGCGGTATAGAGACGATCGGTCGCACGCGGGATGGAAACGATGCCGAGGGTTTTGCCAAACCAGTCAAAGTCGCCCTGCTTCTTGATGCGGAACTCCTCACACGGCTTGCCGCCATGCGCCTCGAGGTACTGGTTTACGCGGGTGTTCCACACGGTGTCGGCCACCAGATGCGACCAAACACCCAACGTCAAATCGAGTAACGACTGTGCCACGTTCTCGGGCGCGAGCGAAAGCTCGTCAGCAGCGGGACCAGCGATCGGCTCCGCATCCCTATATCGCTGCGGATAATGCACCCGATTGAGTCGCTCGCGTTCCTCGACAATCGACGTCGCCGCAGCCGGCGCACCTATCGGCATGCCCTTGAGCAGCGGCGCCACATAAGTGTCCCAAAACTCCTGCTCACGCGGCTTGGGGATAGGCTCGGGCTTGGCAAAATGCGTAATACGATACGGGATGGGATCGGCAATGCCGGGAACCATATAGCCCACAAAAATGTCCGGAACCACGCTGCCAAACAAAAAGGCATTGCGGTCGCGCACTTTATCGGCAAGCGTGCCAGCACGCGCCAGCAGTCGTTCCGTCTGAGCGATATGAATATTCCAACTTGGCATAGCCACCCCCGTAAAAACCCGGATAACTATACCATTCACAGCGGGCCACGCACGCAGCCGCACCCCTACTATCCGGCAACTATTCCGCGGCGGCGCTCTCGGTTCCATACGATGGCACGGACGCCTCGACCACGTGATGATATCGGTCGATATAGATGGCGCGGGCACCCAGGCGTCGTACCAAATCCTGATGGTGTGTGCTCATTAAGACCGTCTTGCCGGCAGCAACATAAGCCAGCAAAAAGCTGACCACGATGTCGCACGAATCCTCATCGAGTCCGTTGGTAGGCTCGTCGAGCACCAGGATATCGGGGTTCATCGACACGACGGCCGCCAGCGCCACACGCTTTTTTTGCCCGCCCGAAAGCTGATAGGGCGAGGCATCGACCAGATCGGAAACCTGGAACAGCTCCATGGCATCGCGAACGCGGCACTTGAGCTCGTCTGTCGACAGCCCCATTTGAGCCGGACCAAACGCGACCTCCTCGCCTACCGTGGCGCAAAACAGCTGGGCATCGGCATTTTGAAACACGAAGCCTACGCGCTGGTGAAAGCGCTGGGAAGCCACGGAATCCTTTAGAAATGTTGCATCGATCACGTGCCCGTCAAACAGGTATGCCCCTGCGTCCGCGAGTTCAAGACCGTTAATAAGGCGCATGATCGTCGTCTTGCCGCAGCCATTCGGGCCAAGCAGGGCAACGAGCTCGCCACGATCGACCTGCAGCGACACACCATCGACAACCGTATGCCCCGCATAGGAAAACACCACGTCGCGTAGCTCGATGAGCGGCGCGACCTCGGCGCCCGCACCGTTCGTGCCCGCCGCATTATTCATATCGATCGTCAAAACGTCGCCCTTCCCTATTCACATCAACAGCCCGCCGTCCGCACTACAGCACAGCGCACAGCACCGCAAACAGCGCCACGGCGACCGCATAAACCGCATCGCGCCAGCTCAGTCCGCTCCGTGCGGGCGCCGGATACGCACCGGCAAAGCCGCGGCAAAGCATAGCCTCGTCCATCGCGTGGCTGCATTCCATCGCCTTGATAAAGGTCATGCCCATGATACCCGCGATCGATTCGGTACGCGAAAATCCCTCAGGCGTACGGCCAACGCTGCGCAGCATGACCGATTCGCACAGATCGTGCGCTGTGCGTCCCAGCACCTCGATATGCTTGAGTGCCATATCAAAGGTAAAGATGACCTCGTCGGGCAGATGCAGCATCTTGAGCGCTGCCGACATGCGGCTCCACGTGAGGGTCCACGAAACGCCCAACACCAGCGACACATTAATGAACGTCTTGAGCGCAATCTTGAGCATGGCGCCCGTAGCGGAAGCGCCCAGCAGCAGGGCAGGCAGCGCCAGAACCACTGCGAGTCCCGCGGCGCCGAACGCCGGCACAAAAGTCGCGCGCAACCCGCGTGCTGGGCGCACCGCGACCAGCACCAACGCGATCGCCGCCATCAACATCAGGTACAGCGAGCTTTGCGTCAGGCACACGCACAGAACGCAAACGAACATCCCCACCAGGCGCACCGGAGCCGAAACGCAAGAAAGGGCGCGGTCGACCATCGACCCGCCCTCGTGCGCGCCTCCACCCAGGCGAACCCGCTCAAGCAGGCTCGCCAGGTGCAGGACATTCTTTTGCATCACACGATGCCGAGCCCCCACGGGCTCATATCGCTCCTCGGCCGCAAGCCAGCTAGGCAGCTCGGCTATTGCCATGAGCACCGCTTTCCTTGACCGTCAGCGAGACCAGGCGGAATGCGATGGTAAGCACCGCCACGCCAATCACGCCCGAAAGAATATACATCGCGGCCTGGCCGGCAAAGCCAAGGCCCTGCTCCTCGGAATAAACCTGCAGGTAGTCGCCCGTGGGCAGCGCATCGGCAAAGGTCGGAGCATCGAGGCCGACCGAAGCCTGCAGACTGTCGTCACCAGCCTCCTGAACGGCGGTCGCGGCGCCCTCGGCGTCCCACTCACCCCAGGCGTCACCGGTGGCGAGCAAGCCGAGCGGCGTAGCCACGACAAGCACGGCGACCAGAATGAGCGTGGGAATCAGGGAAGTCTTCTTGGCGGTACCATCGGCGGCAAGCTGGCCATCGACGGCCTCGGGCCCGACGATAATGCTCGGCGCCGTCTTCTTAATGAAACCATAGATGGCGGCCGTCGCCACGCCCTCGATCACGCCGGCAACCAGCATATGCGGGACCAACATGGCCGGAATAGCCACGGACAGCGGGAAGGGGCAGTACAGCGGAGCGCCCGAAGCGTTGGTAAAGAGCATCGGCTGAATACCAAACTCGATTGCCGCGCACAGGGCCGCTAGGCACAACCCGACCCAACCGCTCACGATGGCAGAAGCCGAGGTGCCCCACCTTTTGTCGTGCAGACGGCTGTTGAGCGCACGGAACACGATAGCAGCGGTAAACGGCAACACAAAGGCCATGTTAAAGCAGTTGGCTCCAAAGGACAGGATACCGCCGTCGCCAAACAGCAGCGCCTGCAGCGCCAGCGCGACCGAAACCGCGATGGCCGCGGCCTCCGGGCCAAGCAGCAGCGCGATGAGCGCGCCGCCAACGGCGTGTCCCGTGGTACCGCCGGGCAGCGGCACGTTGAACATCATGAGCAAGAAGGAGAATGCGGCGCAGATGCCCAGGAACGCCATATGCTCGCGATCGAGCGTAGCACGCACCTTCTTGATGCAATGGACCCATACGGGCACCATCGCCACCGCCATGACGGCATCGGTCTGCGGGGACAAATAATTATCTGGAATGTGCATAGCGCCTCCCGGTTGTCGGCGCACGGAATTGCAGCGCCGCTTGAATAACCTTGCCAGTGTTACGTATTGTTAGATTCGTAACACGCCGCCGGGTATCATAGCAAAACGGCACACTGCCAACAAAGCAGTGCGCCGTTTTGTAATACATTCGTCACAGACGCAAGCGGTCCTAGCCGCGGACCTCGCCGTTTACGCCCTTGCACACCTTGGTGACGATCTTCTGGTGCGCCTTCTCGACCTCTTCGCTGGTGAGTGTGTGGTCGTCAGCGCGATACGTGAGCGCAAAGGCCATGGACTTTTTGCCCTTGCCGATGCGAACCGGATCGCGGTAGACATCGAACAGGCGCACGCCCTCGAGCAGCTTGCCGCCGGCGCTCGTAATGCGGCGCTCAAGATCCTCGCAGGTCACGGAGTTGTCAACCACGATAGCCAGGTCGTGCTCAACAGCCGGGTACTGCGAGAACTCGCGGTAGTTCTCCTGGTTGCGGGCGCCCTTGATCAGCTTGTCCAGGTCGAGCTCAAAGGCAACGACGACCTCATCGATGCCCATCGCCTCGCGCGCCTCGGGGTGGATCTCGCCGACCCAGCCCAGCACGGTACCGCCCGAGAGGACCTCGGCGGCACGGCCCGGCTGCAAGAAGGCATAGCCCTCGCCCTCGACGGAACGGAAGCGAACCTTCTCGATACGCAGCTGGGCAAGCAGCTCCTCGACAATGCCCTTGCCAAAGAAGAAGCGCAGCTTGCGGTACTTCATGTTCCAGGACTGCTCGCTCCACTGGCCCGAGAGCACACCCGCCACGGACTTGGTCTCCTTGGGCAGGCTGGCGTTCTCGCGACCGTGGAACAGGCTGCCGACCTCGTACAGGTGCACGTTGGGCGTGCCGTGGGCCTCGTTGTAGGCCACGGATTGCAGCAGGCCCGGCAGCAGCGAGCGACGCATCTCGGTCTGCTCGGCCACCAGCGGGTTCATGAGCACCACGGGGCAGCCGCGGCCCTCGGTGGACATGCCGATCTTCTCCAGGTCGCCCGGGGCGGCAAAGCCAAAGGTCGTGGTCTCGTTGAGGCCGCAGGCGCGCAGGATCTCGCCGACCTTGCGGGTGAGCTTCTGCTCGCGGGTCAGGCCGCCGATGTGGTTCTTGGCAGCCGGGATGGTCGCCGTCACGCGGCCCATGCCCCACAGGCGCAGGACTTCCTCGATCAGATCGATCTCGCGCGGCAGGTCGGGACGGAAGCTCGGCGGGGTAACCATAAAGTCCTCGCCGTCGCGCTCGACGGTGCAACCCAAGCGGGTGAGCGAGCGCTCGATAAAGTCGGGCTCGATGTCGGCGCCGCAGATGGCGTGCACGCGGGCCAGGCGCAGCTTGATGCTGTCGATGGTCTTAGGAGCGGGGAACACGTCGATGTAGCCGGGAGCGACCTGGCCGCCGGCAATCTCCTCGATGAGCGCGCAGGCCACGTTGGCCACATCCACGCAGCCGGTCTCGTCGACCTGGCGCTCAAAGCGAATGGAGGCGTCCGAGATCAGCGACAGGTCGCGGCTGGTATGCGAGGTGCGACCGGCGTTGAAGCAGGCGCTCTCGACCATCACGTCGACGGTGTCGTCCTCGATCTCGGAATCCATGCCGCCCATGACGCCGGCCAGCGCCACGGGACGCTCGCCGTCGGTGATGAGGCCCATGCCGGCGTCGAGCGTGCGCTCCTCGCCGTCGAGGGTCGTGAACTTCTCGTCCTGCTGGGCAGCGCGAACCACCACGCGGCGACGGCCCTCGCGCTCGGCAAAGCTGGACAGGTCAAAGGCGTGCAGCGGCTGACCGGTGAGCATCATCACATAGTTGGTGATGTCGACGATGTTGTTGTGCGGACGCACGCCCAGGGCGTTGAGGCGCTTGACCATCCAGTCGGGCGACGGGCCGACCTTCACGTTGCGCACGATGCGAGCGACATAGCGGTCGCACAGGCCCTCGTCGGCAATCTCGACCGAAAGCTCGTCGTCCGTCGTGCGGCCGGTCTCGGCCTGGATGGCGGGCAGCTCAACGTGGAAATCGCGGTCGAAGATGGCACCGGTCTCGCGGGCCATGCCGATCATGGACAGGCAGTCGGGGCGGTTGGGCGTGATCTCGCAGTCGAGCACGGTATCGCTCGAGCCCACATACTCGGCAAACGGCATGCCGCAGGGCGTATCCTCGGGCAGGATCATGATGCCGGAGTGGTCGCCGCCCAGGCCGAGTTCGCGCGCGGAGCAGTTCATGCCCATGGACACGACGCCGCGGAGCTTGCTCTTCTTGATCTTGATGTCGCCGGGCAGCTCGGCGCCGATCATGGCCGTGACGATGTGGTCGCCGGCCTCGAAGTTCTGCGCGCCGCAGACGATCTGCAGCGGAGCGGGGTTGCCGTCAGCGTCGAGGTTCTTGTCGCCCACGTCGACCGAGCACACATACATGTGGTCGCTATCGGGGTGCGGGGTCTTGGTGAGTACCTTGGCGGTAACCACGTGGTCGAAGGACTCACCCACGGTGTCGATCGCCTCGACCTCGGTGCCGGTACGGATATATTCGTCCGAAAGGGTCTTGGGATCCTCCGGAATATCGATCATGGTCTTGAGCCAGTCGTAAGAAACGCGCATCTAACTGGTCTCCTTTCATAAATGCGGCTTTGAGCCAAAAAACTGCAACGGAGACGGGTTTTCCAAGTGCCGCAGATTGCCTTGAAAGAGGAGGGCCGCGTACTTAGGTACGCAACCGATGATTGAAAGGCAAGGTGCGGTGCTTGGGAAAGCCGCCGGGCCTAGAACTGATTTAAGAAGCGCATATCGCCCGTCATGAGCGTTCGCAGGTCCGGCAGGTCGTAGCGCAGGGCCGCGACGCGCTCGGCGCCAATGCCAAAGGCGAAGCCGGTGTACTTCTCGGGATCGATGCCGCAGTTGATCAGGACGTTGGGGTCGACCATGCCGCAGCCCAGAATCTCGATCCAGCCGCTGTGCTTGCAGAAGTTGCAGCCCTTGCCGCCGCACACGTGGCAGCTCACGTCCACCTCGCAGCTGGGCTCGGTGAAGGGGAAG
This sequence comes from uncultured Collinsella sp., assembly GCA_900554465.1. Classification (GTDB taxonomy): domain Bacteria; phylum Actinomycetota; class Coriobacteriia; order Coriobacteriales; family Coriobacteriaceae; genus Collinsella. The sequence continues at coordinate 550 of USHF01000001.1, read as the reverse complement.
AAGTGCGGGCGATAGCGCGTCTTGCGGTCCTCGCCAAACATGCACTTAACAAAGTAGTCGAGCGTGCCCTTAAGGTCGCCAAAGGTAATGCCCTCGTCGACGACCAGACCCTCGATCTGGTTGAACTGCGGAAGGTGGCAGGCATCGGCCGTGTCGGGACGGTAGACGGTGCCCGGGCAAATCATGTAGATGGGCGGCTTTTGCGACTCCATGGTGTGGATCTGCACGCCCGAGGTCTGGGTGCGCAGCAGCACGTCGGACTCGCCGTGGGCGTGGGCCTCGGGGTGCGCGACGCTGCCGGGGTTATTGTCGACCACGTAGAAGGTATCGCGGGCCGAGCGGCTCGGGTGATCCATGGGGGCGTTGAGCGCGGTGAAGTTGTAGTAGGAGGTGTCGACCATGGGACCGGACTCGACGGTGTAGCCGATGCCGCAGAAGATGTCCTCGGCCTCCTCGATGATCTGCTTGATCAGGTGCTGGTGGCCGATCTGCGGACGGATGCCCGGCAGCGTGATGTCGACGGCGTCGTGCTCGAGTGCGCGCTTGAGGG